>JADFQF010000033.1 GCA_022561955.1 Chloroflexota bacterium
GACTTTTTCGCCTTCGTCCTGCAAGAGCGAGAAGTCCACATGGGCCGTGATGTCCTGCCCTCCGATGCGCTGGTACGGACTCGCTCCGTCCATATGGCGGTAATAGGTCTGCAAGGTCCCTCTCGATCTGCTCGGGGCGTAAAGGTCTTCGGCGAGATGGCCGTAGTCGATGGTCAGGATGAATCCCCTTTTCAGGGACGCCGACAACGACGCCATCCAGGGCCCGATCTCCAGATTGACCTCCCCTCGAAATCCATCGGCCGGCCTTATTCCCAGTGATGCGAGCCTTTCCTCGATCATGGGAGTGGAGGGCTCGCCAAGCTCCTCGACGTAATCGCCCTTGGTGTTTCGAGACACGTATATCTCCAGGACCCTGTCTCCTTGGACCTGGAAACGGTGTACGGGAAAGGCATCGGGTAGCTCGTTGGAGAATATGCAGCCCGTCGCGCCCCTGATGGGCAGTGCGTCTGTCGAGACATGGTGCAAGCCCTCGCCGGAATCGTAGGTTGCCTTGCCACTGACGTCATAGCGCTCCAGGGCGACATATTCCAGCGCCTCGCAGAACCTCGGGCCCAGCTCTTTGGCGAAGCCGACCGCGTCCTGCGCCAACACTCCCCGGCCGGAACCCAGCTCTATCGCCCAGAAAGGCGAGGGCTCTCTCAGGACCTTCCACATGCGAAACAGAGCGATCGCCATGGATGCGCCGAAGGCGGGGTGGACCAGCGGGCTCGTGTAATAATCGCCCTCCGCGCCGAATGCGGAGGCGCTGGTGTAGTAGCCGCCGGTGGGATGGTAAAGGGCTATGCGCATGAACTCGGCAAAGGTAATTCTGCCGCTTTCCGCAACGCGTCGCCGAATCTCCGATTCCGGGCTACCGTCCATATGCATGCATTAGCCGAAAGAAAAAGGGTACCCGGAAGGATACCCTTTAACGTTGCGTTCGCCTGGTGGGACTAGCCGTTCTGCTTCTGTTCACTGTTGGCGTTGGCGGCATTGGCCTTGGCCTGTCGCGCCCTCTTGCTCTGCGGGCTCTCCCTGTCCCAACCTGATCCCTGGATCGAGTTCTTGAACTCGGAGCTCTCCCCACATACCTTGCAGGTGCCAATGCTCACCGGGCCGTTGGGGCTGTCGATCATCCAATGGTGCACACAATCCGAAACTGATTCTTCTTGCTCCTCTTGAGTCAATGCGCCATCTTTTTGAGTCAAAGCACCGTCCTTTTCGATTGAGAATAACCGGATTTAGCGTATTATCGTTGCTCTATCGGTATATATTCTACGTCCATGGGACCCACGTATTGCAGTCTTGGGCGCAAAAGTATGTTGTTTTTGAACTGCTCCATTACCTGCACCGTCCAGCCCGGTATCCGGCCCATGGCGAAAATGGATATGAAGAGATCGTCAGGGATATCGAGCAGGTAGTAGATAGCGCCGGAGAAGAAGTCGACATTCTGGCAGATGCCCCGCCGTGAATAAGGCTCCATCGCCTTGGTGACGGACTCCAGGATCGAGAACCACTTGGGCTGTCCCTTGCGCTCGCCAAGCTCCTTGGCATCGTCCTTCAGGTGAATTGAGCGCGGGTCGACGGCCCGGTAGACTCTGTGACCAAAGCCCATTACCCTGCCGCCGCCACTGAGCAGGTCCTTGACGTACTGCTCCGCCCTATCCTCCTCGCCGATATCCAGGGCCATCTTCATGACCTCTTCAGCGGCGCCGCCGTGGGACGGCCCCTTGAGTACGGCAACGCCCGTGGTAACCGCGCAATGTAGGTCCGCCTGAGTGGACGCCGCCACCCTGGCGCCGAACGATGACGCGTTGATGCCGTGCTCCGCGTGCAGGATGAAGTCCTTGTCTATCAGTCTTGCGTCCTCGGGCAAAGGCTTCTCGCCAAAGAGCATATATAGGAAGTTGGCCGCGTGGCTCAACGAATTGTCGGGGGCTATGGGGTCCTTGCCTTCGCGGATGCGGGCGTGCGTCGCGACGATAGTGGGAGCCTGCGCCGTAAGCTTGACGCCCTTCCGAAGCGTGGCTTCCTGGGAGTTGTCGTTGACCTCCGGCTCGAACGTTGCCAGTACGGAGACGGCGGTCCTTAGCACGTCCATCGGGTGGGCGGTCTTGGTCAGCTCTATGACCTGGAGGACCTCTTCGGGGAGGTTTCTGTTGGCCTTGAGCTCCTCTTCGAATTCGTCCAACTCTGCCTGCGTGGGCAGCTTATCGTACATTAGAAGGTAGATGGTCTCTTCAAACGTGGACTTCTCGGAGAGGTCGTCAATGTTGTAGCCACGATAGAGGAGCTTGCCGATCTTACCGTCGATGAAGCTGGATGTCGTCCGATCTATATAGACATCTCGAAGGCCCCTTCTTAGCTCGACCTTCTCTTCAGTCATAAATAAATCCTCCACCGTTCAGGTAAGGTTATAGTCATTCGACGCAACCGCCTAACTTTCGTTGTATGCGTCACAAAAGCGGCTCAAGTATCAGCGGGAACACCCGCTTCCACGTCATGGACAAGCCAATTTTATCACTCACCCGGTTTGCGTGTCAAGAATGCTCTCGCTGCGGGCATTGAGCGTTTACCAGTCAAAGCCCACGTTCCTGGTCATCACCCGCAAATATTAGAGCAACTGTTCGAGTAGTGTATCACAGATGATATCGACTGCCCGCCAAACGCCGTTTTAACGTTGTTATATTATTCACAAGTAATTGACGGCGCCGTAGGGCTCTCGTAGAATAGCGGTAGTACGGTTCATGTCAAAGTAAGAGAATTTTGGTCTAGTTGGCGTGGCGGCTTCCGCCCATCCTTTTGCCGCAGCCAACGAGGTTAATTGAGGGGGTCAATGGACTCTATCGACGTCCCTGAAGTAGTTGTGCTCAGGTTGCCTCTTTACGTGAGGGCCCTGACGCAGCTTCTCGATGAAGGGACGGAGGTCGTCAGCTCCCAGCAGCTAGGCGGGCGTTTGCAGATGACGCCGGCCCAGATCAGAAAAGACCTGAGCTACTTTGGACGCTTCGGCAAGCAGGGCCGAGGCTATAACGTCACCTTCTTGCTGCGTGAGCTCAGAGACATCCTCGGTCTCAACGGCGAATGGAATGCCTGCCTCGTCGGTGTGGGCCGGCTGGGTCGCGCGATAATCAACTATCCGGGATTTGCCCCTGAAGGCTTCAACATAGTTGCCATCTTCGACGGTGACGATTCGCGAATCGGAACCATGGTGGCCGGCCTGGCCGTACAGCCGATGGGCGAGCTGGAGGAGACGGTCCGGGCAAACAAGATCTCTATCGGAATTGTGGCCGTCCCCGCGAACCAGGCCCAAGAGGTGATCGACCTCCTCGTAAAGAACAAAGTCCGCGGGATACTCAACTACGCTCCCTTTGCTCCGCAGGTGCCTCTGAACATCGTCATGAGGAATATCGACCCGGTGATGTCCCTGCAGTCGATGACCTTTTACCTCCGGGACAACGGATAGCCGAAAAAACCGGACCATTTTTCATGTCCGGCCTTTGTACTCGATCGTCCCGAATACAATTTGCGCTTGACCCGGGCTCCGCGGCAACGGGGAATGGCCCTGCAGGCTCTCCGACTCACCCTCACCTCTGTTCTCTCCCATCAAAGGGAGAGGAGGAAATGTCCCTTCTCCCTTGATGGGGAATGCCGGAATGTCCGACTCCTTGGTCTGCATATCTTCCGCCTGAGACGCTGCCAATGGCGGACACTCCGCAATCGCCGCATCTCTCTCCCCCCGCGCGCGGCGGAGAGCTAGATAAGGTGAAGCGCCGGCGTCGTTCACGCCGATTACCCCCTCTTCCGCCTGAGGCGGACCCCTTCACAAGGGGGAGACTTTACCTCCTCTCCCTTAGGGAGAGGACCGAGGTGAGGGTGAGGCGCCGGTGTTTACGAGCCCTTCCTCAGCCTGTCGAAGGGATGAGGGTCATTCGAGTTGGCAAAAGAAAAGCCGGACCATTTTTCATGTCCGGCCTTTGTACGTGATCATCCCGAAAACAATTTGCCCTTGACCCCGGGCCGCACAACTATGCTCAGCCATTCATACCATGTCACATCGTCTATGGCCGCGGTTGACTCATGGAGCCTTCCCGCCTTCTCCTTCTTCTTACCGCCACACCCAGGCGCGCCCGCGACCGCCTCATGGACGCCAGTGCCTGCTCCATGTTCATGTCGTCGGGCCGTGCAGCGATCCTCTCCTCGGCCTTGCGCAGCGCCTCTTCCGCCCGCTGCTCGTCGATCTCTTCCGCGTGTTCCGCCGTGTCGGCCAGGATCGTCACCTTGTTGGCCATGACCTCGAGGAACCCGCCGCTAACGGCTATGAACGATTCTTCATTGTCCCTGACGACGCGAATCTCGCCGGGCCGCAGGCCCGTGAGCAGTGGCGCGTGGCTTGGCAGAATGGCCAGCTCGCCGTCCTCGCCAGGCGCCACGAGTATATCGACCTCTTCAGAGTAGATGAGGCGCTCTGCGGTGACTATTTCGAGTCGCATCGGTGCCATAGACAATACTCCGGTCTCTTTAGACCTGGTTCTATGTGCTCAACTGCTCGGCCTTTTCCACCGCCTCGTCGATGCCGCCGACCATGTAAAAGGCCTGCTCGGGCAGATTGTCGTGTTTGCCGTCGAGGATCTCTTTGAAGCCTCTGACCGTTTCGCTGATGGGCACGTATTTGCCCTCCTGGCCCGTAAAGACCTCCGCGACGAACATCGGCTGCGACAGGAACCTCTGGATCTTGCGCGCCCTGGACACCGTAAGCCTGTCCTCTTCGGACAGCTCATCCATGCCCAGGATCGCTATGATGTCCTGAAGGTCGCGGTAGCGCTGCAGCACCTCCTGCACGCCACGGGCTACATCGTAATGCTCCTGCCCGACTATCGAAGGCTCCAGGATTCGCGAGGACGATGATAGAGGGTCCACCGCCGGGTAGAGCCCTTGCTCTGCGATCGCGCGCTCCAGGGCCACGACGGCGTCCAGATGTCCGAAGGTAGTGACGATGCCTGGGTCCGTATAGTCGTCGGCCGGTACGTAGATGGCCTGGAACGACGTGATGGAGCCGGAGGCGGACGATGTGATGCGTTCTTCCAGCTCGCCCATCTCCGTCGCAAGCGTGGGCTGGTACCCCACCGCGGAGGGCATTCTGCCCAACAGCGCGGAGACCTCCATGCCCGCGAGTATGTACCTGTAGATGTTGTCGATGAACAGGAGGACGTCCTGGCCTCGCTCCTCCTTGAAATACTCGGCCATCGTGAGGCCCGTTAGACCAACCCTCGCCCGGACGCCGGGGGGCTCGTTCATCTGTCCGAATACGAGCACCGTGTTTTTCAATACGCCGGAGTCCTGCATCTCGTGCCATAGGTCATTACCCTCACGAGAGCGTTCTCCCACGCCGGCGAAGACCGACACGCCCTTGTGAACGGTCCCTATGTTGTGAATGAGCTCCTGAATGATGACCGTCTTGCCGACGCCCGCTCCACCGTAGGCGCCGACCTTGCCTCCCTTCGTAAAGGGGGTGATGAGGTCCATTACCTTGAGGCCGGTCTCGAGTATCTCGACCTGGGTGGCCTGCTCGTCGAAGCCGGGAGGGCTTCGGTGTATGGGCCATAACTCCGCGCCTTCCACCTCTTCCAGATTGTCCAGGGGCTCGCCCAGCACGTTGAACAACCGGCCGAGGGTAGGGTCGCCGACAGGCACGGATATGGCCGCACCCGTGTCCAACACGTCCTCGCCGCGCACCATCCCTTCGGTGGGACCCAGGGCGAGGCAACGCACCCAGTTGTTGCCTATGTGCTGCTGCACTTCCAGGACGAGCTTCTTGTCGCCGATCTTTGTTTCCAGGGCATTGTAAATGGCAGGCATGTCTTCGGGTGGAAACTCGACGTCTACCACCGTGCCGATGACCTGGGTTATCCTTCCGTTCGCCATCGTTCCTCCTGTTTGTCTGCTCGCTCCACCGAAGGCTCAATTCGAGCGAGAAGCATCCCGTCGCGGCATTCACGTGCCGCGTAAGCTGTTGGCTAGGCTTGGACCGCCGCGGCTCCTCCGACGATGTCGAGAAGCTCATTGGTTATGGATTCCTGCCGGACCTTGTTCATCTCCAGCGTCAGGTCGCCTGCCATCTCGTTGGCGCTGTCCGTCGCGTTACGCATGGCAACCATGCGCGCCGACTGCTCGCTGGCTATGGACTCGAGGACCGCGTGGTAGACCTGCATGTCGACGAATCGCGGCAACAGCTGCGACAGCACCGTCAAGCCGTCCGGCTCGAATATGTAGCCTACCGTCTGTCCCGGCGCCAGCTCTGCGGGAACCACCGGCAGCAGCGGTTCCACGACGGGCCTTTGCACCGTCGTGTTTACGTACTTTGCGTAGGCTACGTAAACGGCGTCCACCTCCTCGCTACTGTATCCATCTGCGACCACGTGCGATATGGGCGTAATGTCTGTGAACGTCGGTCGATCGCCTAACTCTGTGAACACGGCCTTGACGTCCTGCCCGGCGCGGACCATGAAGTCTCGGCCCTTGCGCCCGACGGCGATGACCGTCACGTGGGCGTCCTGCTCGACGATGAACTGGGCGGCGGCGCGATTTATGTTCGCGTTTAGTCCGCCTGTCAGGCCCCTATCGGGAGTGATCACTAGCAGCGAGACGTTTTTGACCTCTTCCCGACGCCTCAAGAGGGGGTGTGTCTCCTCCTCTTCGATGGTCTGGGCCGCCAGGTCCGCCAGGAGGCCTAGAATGTGCTCCGAATAGGGCCTTCCGGCCAGGGCGGTCTCCTGGACGCGCCGCATCTTGGACGCCGCAATCATCGACATCGCCTTCGTGATCTTGGCGGTGTTTTCGACGCTTCGTATGCGCCTCTTTATCTGTCTTACACTCGGCATTTTGCTGTATCCGTACCGTCCTAGTAGGGGACGTTGGCCTTGAAGTCTTCCAGCGCCGCGTTCAGCCCGCTCTCGATTTCGTCGGTGATATCTTTGATATCGGCGATCTTCGCCATGAGGTCCGAATGGTTTGCGGCCATGTAGCTCCGGAAGGCGGCCTCGAAGGCTAGGATCTTCGAGATTTCCACGTCGTCCAGATGGCCGTTGACCAGGGCAAACAGGATTGAAGCCTGGTCCTCGAGTGAAAGCGGAGAGTTCTGGCCCTGCTTCAGCAGCTCGGTGGCACGCTGGCCTCTTTCCAGCTGCGCCCGCGTCGCCGCGTCCAGGTCGGACGTCCCGAACTGGGCGAATGTCACCAGCTCGCGGTACTGAGCAAGGTCGAGCCTGAGACGCCCGGCGACCTTCCGAATGGCGGGTGTCTGCGCCGCGCTACCCACTCGGGAGACGGAGAGCCCTGCATTCACGGCGGGCCGGATGCCCGAGTTGAATAGCTCCGTCTCCAGGTAGATCTGGCCGTCCGTGATGGAGATGACGTTCGTAGGCACGTAGGCCGAAACGTCTCCCGCCAGGGTCTCGATTATTGGCAGCGCGGTGATCGAACCGCCGCCGTGCTCGTCGTCGAGCCTCGCCGCGCGTTCGAGCAGACGGCTGTGAAGGTAGAATACGTCGCCGGGGTACGCCTCTCTTCCGGGAGGCCGTCTCAGCAGCAGCGACATCTGCCTGTAGGCCCAGGCGTGCTTGGACAGGTCGTCGTACACGATGAGGGCATCCTTGCCCTCGCTCATGAACTGCTCAGCCATGGTGCAGCCCGAGTACGGCGCCAGATACTGCATCGGCGCAGGTTCTGCGGCGTTTGCGGCCACGACTATGGTGTGTTCCATCGCGCCGTGCTGTTCGAGTAGTGCGACCATCTGAGCAACCTTGCTCGCCTTCTGGCCTATGGCCACGTAGATGCAAAGCAGGTCGCCGCCCTTCTGGTTGATGATGGCGTCGATGGCGATGGTGGACTTGCCCGTGGAGCGGTCGCCGATGATGAGCTCTCGCTGGCCTCTGCCTATGGGAATCATGGCGTCGATGGCCTTGATGCCGGTCTGCACCGGCGTATCGACGGACTTGCGAACGGCCACGTTGGGGGCGACGACTTCAACTTCACGATTCATGGTCGTGTTTACGGGGCCTTTGCCGTCAATGGGCTGCCCCAGGGCGTTCACTACACGGCCTATGAGGGCATCTCCCACCGGTATCTCGACGACGCGTCCGGTCCCTCTGACCTCGGTGCCCTCTTTTATCGAGAGAGGATCGCCGAGTATCACCGTGCCTACGCTGTCCTCCTCCAGGTTCAGGGCCATGCCCATGACCCCGCCCTCGAACTCGATGAGCTCGTTGTAAGCTACGCCGGACAGGCCGTGGACACGCGCGATGCCGTCGCCGACCTCGACGACGACGCCGACGTCGACCATGCTGATGCCCTTGCCGAACTCCTCGATCTGGCGCTTGATTACAGATGCGATGTCTTGTCCTCGGACCGCCATGTCAGCCTCCGTCAATACCTGGGTAGACATCCCTGCCTTGCGGCCGGATGTCTTTCCTTATTTTATCTTAGGGTTCAAAGATAGCGGCGGAAATCGAGAGCCTTCCCGACTGCTATCGGGATGCTATCCCTCTTTTCATCTCCGCCAGCCTGGTTCTCGTGCTGCCGTCAATGACGCGGTCACCTACTCGCGCCACGAAGCCGCCGATCAGCTCCGGCTCGACCCTCGTCGTAATCGTTACTTCCTTGCCAACGATGCTCTTCAGAAGGTCCGCGATTCGCCTCTGCTGGTCATCGTCGATGTCCACCGCCGTCGCCACGTCCGCCCGCTCGATGCCGGAATGAGCGTCCAGCAGCTCTTGATAGACTTCCGTGATGTCCGGAATCAGGCCGGCGGAATTTCGGCTTGCCAGCAGGGAAACCATGTTCAAGGCCAGGGGGTTAACATGGTCCTCCAGGGAGTTCTTGATGACCTGGACCTTCTGCGCCGCGGTCACCTGCGGCGCATTAAGAAATTCCAAAAACTCCGTGTCTTGCAGGGCGTTCGCCAGCAGAGTCAGATCGTCGAGCCATCTGTCCAGGCCGTCATGCTCCAGCGCCAACTGGAACACGGCCTGGGCATATCTTCTTGATGAGCCGCCTTTTGGCATTATCTACTTGTCCTACCTTGATAGCCTACTTGGACCGAGGTTTCCCAATCGCCGATTGTCCCATTATTGGGAGAGGTCCTGTCCAAATGAGAAGGCTTAGTTGTTCCGGTTCACTAGGGCGCCCTCTTCCATCACCTGGTCGATCA
>JADFQF010000426.1 GCA_022561955.1 Chloroflexota bacterium
TACGCGCTCGAAGGCGGCCGATGCCGCGAGCACCGTTTCCTCGTCTCCGAACCGACCGATAATGTGCAGCCCTATGGGCAGGCCGTCGCTGGAGAAGCCGCAGGGCACGCTGGCAGCCGGATTGCCGATCATGTTGATTGGATAGGTGAACGGTATGAATCCAAGGAACGGGTCCACGTCCACGCCTGCTATCTGAGCGGGAGCCTCGCCCACCGGGAACGCAGGCACCGCCATCGTCGGGGAGAGGATCAGGTCGTACTCGTCGAAAACATCGGCGAACTGGGCGATGAGTCTGTCGCGATGTCCCAGCGCTCGCGCGTAGTCAGCGCCTGTGACGTCTCTTCCGAACTCCATGCCCTCCCTGACGTAGTCGGTAAGCTCGTCGCCGCGTTCCTCCAGGAGGTGACCCAGTCCGGCGTAGACGTTTGTCGAGAAAATCAGATAGAAGTTTTCACCGGGCTCTTCAAGCTTGAGCACGCTGTCGTCCACGACGCAGCCCAGCTCTTCGAAGACCTTGGCGGCCTCGGAAGCGATGTTGACGACCTCCGGGTCGACCGGCGCGTACCCGAAGTCCGGGCTCCAGGCGATTCGCAAGTCGCTGATGTCCCGGTCAAGGGCGGCGACATAGCTGCCGGGTGCCTCTCTCAATGAAGTGGCGTCTCTGGAGTCATGACCCGAGAGCACCTGCAAAAATATTGCGGAGTCGCGTACTGTGCGGCTCAACGGCCCTGACTGTGCCAGCTGGTTGGCTACCACGGGCGCTCCGGCCCCTGCGTACCGCGGCACCCTGCCCTGCGTCGGCTTGATGCCGTAGATGCCGCAGAAGCTCGCGGGGATGCGTATGGAGCCCCCGCCGTCGCTGCCGGTCGCAATCGAGCACATCCCGGCGAGAACGGAGGCGGCCGCTCCGCCGCTCGAGCCTCCCGGTGTACGCTCGGGATTCCAGGGGTTGCGGCACGGCTCCCCCAGCCGGTTCTCGGTGCTGCCCCGGAAGCCGAACTCCGGCGTATTAGTCTTGCCCAGTATCACGGCGCCCGAGCTCTTCACTCTCTCGACCACGATGGAGTCCTCCTCCGGCACCCTGTCCTTAAAGACAAGCGATCCGCTGGTGGTACGAACGCCTTTCGTCATCTCCAGGTCCTTTATGGAGATGGGCACGCCGTGAAGAGGCCCCAGGCGGTCGCCGTTCATGACCGCTGTCTCCGCCGACCTGGCGTCCTGCATGGCCTGCTCCTGTGTCAAAGTCAGGTAGGCGTTGAATCTGCCGTCCAACTCCTCGATACGCTTGAAATATAGCTCAGCCACTTCTACCGGAGAGACCTTCCTGTCCGCGATAAGCTCGGCGAGCTCAGACGCCGGAGCGAAGGCCAGATTGTCGTCTACGTTTGTCATATATTCCCCCTCTTGCTTGGCGTCGAGCCAGTGCCGATAGCTTTCGCATATCCTATTGAGCGGCACATATGCTGTCAAGAACATTGCAAAGGTCGATGAGGGCGCCGGGTGGAATCGTGATGCGGGCGCGGTGGTATCGGGGGCTGAGCCGAGGCTCTATTGTGGTATCATCCACGCATGTAATTTCCGGAAACGACCTTCCGATATCACGGCAAATATGACGCGAAGACAGTTACCATGTCGGATGAGAAAAAGGCCCTTACCAAGTTCGTAGGGCTTTAAGACAGACTCGTACAGAACAGACTCGAAAAAAGGGACGAAAGATGAAGATCACCAACATCGAGACATTTATAGTAGACGCCGGCTGGAGGCCCTGGACATTCGTAAAGGTTGAGACTGACGAGGGAGTCACGGGCTGGGGCGAGTGTAGCGACGGCGGCGCGCCGCACGGTGTGGTCGGCACCATAGAGGACTTGAAGCCGCGTCTGATTGGGCAGGACCCCCGGGCCTTCGAGGCGCGCTTTTGGGACATGTTTCGAGGCGTGCGACAGAGCCCCGGCGGCATCGGGGCGAAGGCGATTGCCGGTCTGGACTGCGCCTTCATCGACATCAAGGCCAGGGCCCTGGGCATCTCGGTCGTCGAGCTTTTCGGCGGTCCGACACGAGAGCGCGTGCGGCTGTACTGGTCCCACTGCATTACATCCAGGGCGCGATATGCCGATATCCTGGGCACGCCACTGATAAAGACGATGGAGGACGTGGCAGACGTGGGCCGCGAGGTAGTGGCGCGAGGCTTCGACGCGCTCAAGACGAACATCGTCATACCGGGCGAGCCGGCCGGCGTCTGGTTCGGCGGGTTCGCTCAGGGTCCAGGCACCACGGACCAGGTGGTTACCACTCCCCTGCTCCGGCACATCGAGGAGTACATCGGTACCA
>JADFQF010000427.1 GCA_022561955.1 Chloroflexota bacterium
GCCCCCCTCGCCGCCCAGCTCTCGCGTGTTCAAGCTCGGGCCGTATCGCGTGTACCAGCCAAGGGGTCGCTCGCCCGTCGTGCGCTCCAGCGACTCGACGGTCTTGCGGATGGCCTCGCGCTCCGCCTCGCGGTCCATATTGTAGTACTCCTCCCAGCGGTAGCCGTGGCCGAACACCTCGTGGCCGCGTCGCACGATTTCGGGGCCGACGTCCGGGTTGCGCTCCAGGGCCAGGGCGCAGCAGAAGAACGTGCTCCTGACGTCGAACTCGTCCAGGATGTTCATGACTCGCCATACACCTGCCCGGCTGCCGTATTCGAAGAACGACTCGTTGGCCAGGTCTCGCTCGTCCAGCGGCAGCGGCGACGGCACCTCGCTGTTGGTCTCGCGGTGCGAGTCGCCGTCCAGCAGTGAGTATTCCGAGCCCTCCTCGTAGTTCACAACTACTGATATCGCAATTCTGGCCCCGTTCGGCCACTCTACCTTCGGCGGATTGAGGCCATACCCGATAAAATCACGGTCCATCATTACCGAAACTCCCCTTCATGAATCCGATATGCTAAAGTACCCAGGTTGTATAGTTTACCTGAAGGGGAAAAAGAGGGGGACCCATGACACTATTCGTGACCAAGCATCAGCACAATGACGAGACGTGCCCGGCGGGCGATGTCCAGATGGGGCCGATGCTTCTGCAGCACCTATCCGACGAAAACGCGTCGCAGGCCGGGATTACTATCCGCGGAGACGCAGTCGTCGACGACCACACCTTCTACATGATTCTCGAAGCGCCGAGCATCGACGTCGTGCAGCAGTTCATGACGCCGTTTGCCCATGTCGGAAGTGTGGAGATTCTGGAGGCCAGCACCTGCAGCCAGGTCGTCGCCAGGGGCGCCTGTGGTGCCGGCGGCAAGGTCTGGACGGGCGGAGTACCCGTCTAGTACAGGCTAACGGACCCTACAACAGAAACGGTGAGGCGCTTTGATGGCTGAAGTACCCGCTCGGGCCACGGTGATGATAGACAATGACGATGTCCGTGTGACCGAGTGGCGGTTTGCGCCGGGCACCGCGACCGGACATCATCGCCACGAGCTCAGATATGTCGTGGTGCCGATGACCACCGGTACGCTGGTAATCAGAAGCGCAGACGGAGACGTCGACAACAGCATCGTCGCGGGGTCACCGTACTATCGAGAGGCGGGCGCCGAGCACAACGTCGTGAATATGAGCCGGCAGGAGGTCGTCTTCATCGAGATCGAGATGAAGGCGCCGGCAGGGTGATATGCTCAACTCATAGCCGGCCATATTTTCTGGATAGGGAGGCCCATTGGAATACCGCAGGCTAGGCGGAGAGTTGGACGTCCCTATTATCGGCATGGGGACCTGGCTGACCTTTGACGTGAGCTCGGACCGCGACCTGGCCGTTCGCAGAGATATCATCGGCGAATGCGTCGCCCACGGCGTTACCCTCATCGATTCTTCCCCCATGTACGGCAAGTCCGAGGCGGTGATCGGCGTGACCACGGAGAGCAGTCGGGACAAGTTCGTCTTGGCTACCAAGGTGTGGACGAGAGGCAAGGCCGAGGGCGAGGCCCAGATAGCCAGGTCATTCGAGTCGATGAAGACCCATCGCATGGATGTGCTACAGGTACATAACCTGCTGGACTGGCGGGTGCAGCTTCCGACGCTCGAGAGGCTCAAGGAGGAAGGCAAGATCGGCCTGGTAGGTCTCACCCACAACTCCGCCGGCGCCTATCCGGAGATGATGGACATCATGCGGACGGGCAGGGTGGACTGCATACAGATTCCCTACAACGTGGTTGAGACCGGTTGCGAGGACGAGTTGTTGCCCGTGGCCGAGGAGATGGGAGTTGGCATTCTGGTGATGGAGCCGCTGAAGAAGGGCAGGTACGTCAAGGAGCTTAAAGGCGAGCCCGACTTGACTCCGCTGGCCGAGTTCGGCGTTCAGACTTGGGCGCAGGCCCTGCTGGCTTGGGTCCTGGCCGACCCTCGGGTAAGCTTGGCTATTCCGGCCACCAGCCGCCCGGAGCGGATACACGAGAACGCCTTGCCGGGGTCTTTGGACCGGCTTCCTCAGGAGTTACGCGAGTACGTGCAGCAGGAGACTAAGCGTCTGCTGTGACCTTATGTTGGCCATTGCCCACGGGCAAAGCCGGCGCCCGGCGACTCCAGGGCGGCGTCCGTAGGTGCGGTTCGCGAAACCGCACCTAGCGCAGGCGTAGCATCCGCTCACGGCAGGTTAAGTGGTTCGAAGCTTTCCGCGTCCGGCTCGTAGTAATAAAGGTCCTGGCGCCCTGCTTGGTGGCGGCC
>JADFQF010000428.1 GCA_022561955.1 Chloroflexota bacterium
AGTGAGTACTCTTCCGACATGAAAGACTCGATCAGATGGGGAATGCACTCGGCGTCTGTCTGAGAAGTGAACTCGTGGCCCTTGGCGATGAGCTCTTGCTTGAGTTCCAGGTAGTTTTCGACGATGCCGTTGTGGACCACCATTACATCGCCGCCGCAGTCGGTGTGAGGATGCGCGTTGAAGTCCGTGGGGCCTCCGTGGGTGGCCCAGCGGGTGTGGCCGATGCCGCTGGTGCCCTCCGGATGGCCGTTTTCGAGGATCTTCTTCAGGTTTTCGAGCTTGCCTGCCGCCT
This sequence comes from Chloroflexota bacterium, assembly GCA_022561955.1. The sequence continues at coordinate 293 of JADFQF010000428.1, forward strand.
TGTGAATGCTGGGCTCGCCCGCGGAGTCGATGACGGCGATGCCCGCGCTATCGTAGCCCCGGTATTCGAGGCTGGTCAGGCCGTCCAGAATTATCGGCGTAGCCGCCTTGGAGCCCGTATAACCGATTATGCCGCACATGAATATCCCCTGGGAATTCGACCGGTACAATGCTTCATGTTAGATTATCGGCAACGCCCCAACCCTTTTCAATGCCTATTTTGTGCAGTGGAGACCTGCTTTTTGGCGTAGGCGCCCTGGTATTGCTCGGGCAAAAGCTCGGCTATCTTGCCCATGATGAGATTGGTCATGGAATCCAGGTCTTCCCTGGCGGGCTTTCCCTCTATCTCAGGCAGCCGGAACGCCTTGCCAATGCTTACCCGGATGGCGCCCGTCGGGAAAAAGACCCTCGCCCAGGAACCCATTCTCTCCGTGCCCGTAATTCCAACGGGCAGAATGGAAATTCCGGCCCGCAAGGCGATCTGGGCGACTCCCTGCTTGGCCTCCCTCATCCCATTCTGGGAACGGGTGCCTTCCGGAAACAGGACCACGGCCCTGTCGTTCTTGAGCTGTTCGAGGACCCATCGGTACGCCGGCACGTCCGTGCCTTCTCGGTTGACGGGAAAGGCGCCATATCTTGCCAGGAACCACTTGGCGAAGGCCCCTCTGAATATGCCCGACTTGGCAAGAAAGTAGACTCGGCGAGGAACGCTGGAAACCAGCATGGGCGGATCGATATTCCCCAGATGATTGGAGACGATTATCAGGGCCCCGTCGGCGGGCACGTTGTCCTGTCCGGCGACCTCATACCTTGCGAAAAGCTTCAAGGCCGCAACCTGGACAAAACGTGAATACTTATATACCCAGTCGTTCAAATCCGCTCCACCCGCTCCATGATCAAGGCAACGACCTCTTCCACTGAAAGCGAGTCCGTGTCGATTTCCAGCGCGTCGTCCGCCGGCCGCAGCGGCGAGTCTGCCCGCTCTGTGTCCTGTGTATCCCTTCGCTTCAAGTCAATGGTCACCTGGCCCAAGTCCGTGGTTATCCCCTTCTCCAGGTTCTCCCTGTGCCGGCGCCGCGCCCGGACGTTGGACGATGCCATCAGGAATACCTTGACCCTTGCGTCCGGCAAGACGACGGTCCCTATGTCCCTTCCCACCATGACGATGGGTCCCTGGTCCGCGACCGCGCGCTGCTGAGGTACCATGGCCCTTCGCACGCCTGAGACTGCGGAAACGTCCGAGACGCCCCTGTCGATTTCTCGTTGTCGCAGCAGGTCGGTCACGTCTCTGCCGTCCGCCAGCAGCCTGTCCGAGCCGTTCATCGGGACGAGCCGAATCTCGATGGATTCCGCAAGCTCTTGAAGCGCGCCCTCATCCTTCAGGCCGATACTTCTGTCCAGCGCCGCCCATGTAACGGCCCGATACATATTGCCCGTATCCAGGAACCTGAACTCGAGCCGGCTTGCCAGCTCCCTGCCCACGACCGTCTTCCCCGACGCCGCGGGACCATCGATTGCTATTGTTGGCTTTCCGCTCAATACATTACGTCCATTGGAATTCTTCGAACATTATATCGGAGCTTGGGCATCGTCTGAAACATTTTACCGGTCATGTCTCGAATCGGTCCGAAAGCCTCTCTCGGAAGTCTTCCTCGTACTCGATTATGCGTCCCTGCCGCTTCTGGTCGTCCAGCGACAAGATAGTCGGTTGGCGCGGGTCGATCGGCTCGTCGCCGATGACGCCCTGCTCCTCCAGTCTGCTTACGTCGTCTTCCGACATCCCCAGGATCTCGTGTAGCACCTTGCGATTGTGCCTGCCAAAGATGGGCGCCGGAGTCCTGGCGCCGCCGGGCGTGCGTGAAAGCCTCCAGGGACGGCTTGCGTATGGGAGCGCCGGCATTCCGGTGGTCTCGTCGTGTCGGACCAGCTCGTAAAAGCCACGGTCCTTCAAGTGAGCATCGAACAGCATCTGCTTGCCGTTCAGTACTGCCCCGGCGGGCACTCCGCGTTGCTGGAGGGCGCGCATGAGCTCGTGC
>JADFQF010000429.1 GCA_022561955.1 Chloroflexota bacterium
CGATGCGTATAGGGACCTTTCGGGCCTTGGCCTCTCGCACGATCTGCTCGACCTTGTCCCGGTCGCGGATATTGCCGGGGTTCAGCCGCAGGCAATCGACGCCGCTCTTTAGCGACTCCAGGGCGAGCTGATAGTGGAAGTGAATGTCGGCCACGAGGGGTATCTTGATCTGCTTCTTGATGTCCGCCAGGGCATGCGCCGCATCCATGTCCGGCACCGCGCAGCGTATGATCTCGCAGCCGGCCTCTTCCAGCCCCTTTATCTCGTCCACCGTGGCCTTGACGTCCCGCGTGTCGGTCTTCGTCATGGACTGCACGGTGACGGGGGCGTCGCCGCCGATCTTGACGTCGCCTACGTTCAGGGCCTTGGTGACGCGGCGTTTTCTCATGTTGGGCTCCCTGGTCGAGCGGGTTGGCTCAGCGAAACTCTGCAAGAAAAGTGAAAAACGGCGGCGCCTGACGAAGTCCGGACATCGCGATTAGGACTCCCCGTGCCAATAAAAACTCGGTCGCGACGCCTGCGGTTTAACGTTCTTAGCCTAACGTATCAGGCTATCCCCGTTCAAGAGGCGCACTACGTCGAAGTAGCTTATGACGACGATGAGGCTGATTAGAACAACGAATCCGACGAGGTGCACGAGGCCCTCGCGCTGAGGCGAGATGCGCTTGCCTCGCCGCACCCACTCGATGATGACGAATAGCAGACGCCCGCCGTCCAGGGCGGGGATAGGGAGAATGTTTATGACACCCAGGCTGATGCTGATCAGCGCCATGAACTCGATGAGAGGCGATATGCCTCCAACTTCCGCCACCATGCCGGTGACCCTCGCGATGCCCACCGGTCCCGCGAAACCGGGATCCGGGCCGCCGGCCATCCATCTGGCAACGCCGTTCTTGGTCAATAAGACCACGTCCCACATCTTCTGCGTCGACATGGGCACGGCGTCCCAGATGGGGTAGCTTCTCTTCTCCGTATGCTGATCGAAGGTGCCTATCATGATGCCTACGGCGCCCTGGGTGAGCGAGTCACCTACCTCTAGCTCGGGCAGGTACCTCCGCGCGTCGCTCAGCGAGACCTCTTTCGACGGGTCGGTGACGGTCTGCACCACGATGAGGTCGGGCGGGTTCAGCCGCGGGACGAGGGTTACGATCTCCGTATTGGCGGAGGTCGGCTCCGGTATCAGGCTGCCCGATATGAAGGTACCCCTTCGGATTTCTATCTCAGTGGGTGAGCCGAGTCTGGTCATGACGCGCTGTATCAGCTCGAAGTGATTGTCTATGGGGCGTCCCTGGACGGCAATGATCGTGTCACCCTCGCGTAGGCCCGCCTGGGCGGCGGGAGACCCGGGCGCGACTCCGTTAATCACGACGGCTCCAACGATCGCGTCCTGGGGGATCAGAAAAAGGATGGCAAACGTTACCAGGGGGAACAGCAGGTTCATGAAGGAGCCCGCACAAAGAACGATGGCGCGCTTGAGCACCGTCTGGTCCGCGAAGCTGACCTCTTCGGGGGGCGGCTCGTCAGCTATTTCGCCAGCCTCTTCAAGCCCACGCCGGATGAAGACGACGTTTTTTTCACGCAGGTGCTTTTCCGTGTCCTCTTTAGTGACGTCCTCGCCGTTCTCGCCGATCATGCGAACGAATCCGCCCAGCGGGATCACGTTTATCGAGTAGATCGTCCCGTAGCGGCTGAACTTGAAGCCGATCAGCCGAGGAGGAAAGCCGAAGCCGAACTCTTTTACCGTGATGCCAAACCACTTTGCAGTCAAGAAGTGGCCCAGCTCGTGGATTAAAATTAGGAATCCAAGTACTGGGAATACCAGCAGCCACATAGGCAGTCCAAACACTACCCTATCCCTCCACTACCTTACGTACCTGATTTCTGCCCCACTCACCCGCGGCCACGATGTCCTGCAGCGAGGGGTCTTCGATATTATGATGCTGGTCCAGTGCCTCTCGAATCACCTTGGAGATCTCCAGGAATCCTATCTTCTTGGCCAAGAATAGCTCCACGGCGGTGTCGTCCGCGCCGGACAGGGCTGCGGGCCATGTGCCGCCTCTCTTCGCGTAATCCAGCGCCTGGTTGAAGCATGGGTAGCGTTCGTGGTCGAACTCCTCGAACGTCAGCGTGCCCGTCTCCGTGGGGTTGAATCGGCGTATATTCTCATTATAAACGCGGTTGGGGTAGAACAACGCATACTGAATGGGCAGGTGCATGTCCGGCGGGCTGAGCTGCGCTTTGACCGAGCCGTCAACGAAGTCCACCATGGAATGTATGATGCTCTGTGGGTGTACGACGACCTCGATGTCTTCCCACGGAACGTC
>JADFQF010000034.1 GCA_022561955.1 Chloroflexota bacterium
TGTTACCTCAACAGTCAGATATGGCCGCAGAACTTGGCTTGCCAAATAACGATGACAACCTGTTCCAACGGATAATCCGCAACCCTCACATTGAAGCCGCAAATCCACGAGAGCGTGAATGTACGGAAATGCTGTGTGCCGTACTTCGCAACACGACCATGCTTCGACTGCATTTACTACGCTGGATGGCTGATCTCGCTGGGATCACCATTGATCGTTTCATTCATTCTGCGCGGCTCTATTGCAAATAGTACAGCATCCTCATCAGGTCGATCTGTTACTGCGAAGAAAGTGGCAATAAGAACGCCGGCCGTCCAATCTAGCAATCGTGTGGGTAATCCATAGTGCTGCATCAAGAACAACCAGCTGACAAAATCTTCTTGGGTCGGACAATTAGGGTGTCGCGTTGGTGCGTATTGGCGAAAGCGTAGCGTCAAGTTCTGTTCATAACGTGAGCCGCGTTTGGCGCGATGGGCGCCCGCCTGCAATACGAATGCTGGTGAGCCGTGCCCGCGCCACCAGATTTCCCCTGGCCATTCGGAATTGAGGTCTTCTGCGGCGGTGATTAAGTCTTGAAGCGAGGTCAACATGGGCGTCACATGCATTTCTGAAGATTCCCAATTTGTTCAGGTTCCAAGCCGATTCAAGTATGGTGCAATTCGCGAATCAGGCCGCGTCAATGGAGCCAGGAATTTCTCGGGTGTTGTCTAGACCTGGATACGTCTTGATGAGTTCCTTCATCGCTTTGGCTGGAAGTGCACTACTTTTGGCTTCCATACCGTGATAAAACCGCATGCAGGCGCGGTTAGCTGCTCCTCTTTATCGTCGGGCGCCTGCGGGTTCCTTTCCCTGTCAGAAGATTCGCCTTCGTCATGGGGAGTCGTCTCACTCAAATTATTCACATCTCGACTGCTAATATACTCCCGCGTAGAGCATCTTGAAAGATCCAGATCGTGGCAAGAAGCATGCGTCAATGGTGTTTTGGATCAACTCAATGTGATGCATCACGGCCACATGGCCCGGGTAATTTTCTTTAGAGGCGGATTACGTTTTAGGTGGCTCCGATACGGGACTGTCCGCTGCCAAGCTAACCCTGACCGAATCGTAGACCAAAGACAATTGCCGGGCTTCTGCTGCGCGACACGAAGATATCCTATCAGGGGGCTCTAGCTCCCTATTGCCTTCTTGATAGGGTCCCAGTAATACGTCTTCCAGCCTTCGTCAATAGAGTCGTGGGCCTGCTCCGGTACACCGGCATGCACGAAGTGAAGCAAGGTCTCGCCGTCCTTCTCCTCCAGCATGAATATAGCGGTGGACAGGTGATCCTCCGGCCACGTGTCTTCGGCTACTCGCCAGGACTGGACGATTCGTTTGTTCGGCAGAAGCTCCAGCGTTACGCCTTTAATCGCGCCGCCCATCACCTCGAATGCCGAGCCGGGCTCTCGGCCTATCTTGGCCGGTCCGCCCGTAAACTCCGAGTGCTTTTCAGAGTCCATTAGCATCTCGTAGATCCGGCTGGCCGGCGCCTTGAACCGGACCTGGTGGTCGATCGTCTTATATGCCATCGAAAATATCTCCTCATGGGTAACTTCTCGGTGAGTGGGCTACGGCTGTCTGCCCATCATGCCCAGCATCTTGTGCTGGACGCCGGCGTCTTCGGGGACGGATACCTCGGGCCCGAACGCGCCGCCCTGTCTCATCCCATCCATCATCGGCGCAAAGGCCCCGAATACGGCCTGTGCGTGACCCTCGTTCAGGTCGGTGTTCTGGCCCGTCGCCTTAGCCAAGTCCCAGCCATGCACCAGGTTATCCATGAACGCGCCGAACATGAACTCGCCGCCGGACATCTCACCAAAGGGCGTCTGGTACTTCTTCTCCATCTTCCCCGGCTTCATGGCCTCTTCGAGCACTTTTTCTGCGCTCGACCTGTATACTTCCGCGGGGCTGCTGCCGCCGCCGGCCTGTCCCGGCTCCTCTCCGGCCAGGGTCCCGGCGAAGAACATAGTGCCTTGGATGATATGGTCTATGAGGGCCTTCACGTCCCACTCGCCGCACGGAGTCGGTGCGCTCATCTGGTCCGACTTTACGTTGGCGATGATCTGCCTCGTGTTTTTGACCGCCTCTCCGTAAAGCTCAACTGGATTAGGCGTAGACTGCTCTGTCATCCGAAATTCTCCCTTCGCTATCATCTCGATACGAAATATTGGATTAGGTGAATACCTTGATGATTCTGTAGAACGCTCGTAATACATCAGTCTATTGAGATAAAAAGTACCAGGTCCAAACTTGCCTATGATTTTGGTCTCCCGTTGGCAGGGCCTGGAAGCGCCGGAAACCCTCACCTGCTTCAATCTGGCGACTAGCCGCCGCCTCCGGACGCCATGGGGTCTGGCCCCGGGTCTACGCCCGTGGAAGCCTTGGCCAGCCTGTTCATGTAGTGATTCCACCCCTGAGTATGAGCCTGGCGCATCTCGTCGGTGGGCAAGCCCTCGTGACGGAGCCGCAACAGGGTGCCGTCCCTGTCGGGAGTCAGCGTTATCTCCACCGTGGTGGAGCCGGGCGGCATCTCGCTGTTCTCCCTGTCCCATCCGAATGTGAAGACGACGCGGCTGTAGGGAGTCACCTCAAGGTATTCGCCCTTGGCATGGTTGTCACCATGGACATGGACTTCGTATATTCCACCGGGCCGGGGGTCCACGTTGGCGCTTTCACCCATCCACATCACCATTCTGTCCGGGTCGATGAGATAGGGGAACACCGTCTCAGGACTCGCGTTTATTCGTATTTCGAGGTCGATTGTTTCACCGGAGCCTTCAGCCATGTTCACGAATAATGCGCTCCTCTTCTTCCGCAGCCTCGGCCAGCTTCAAGAGGCTGTCGTGCCAGAATCCCTCTAGATAGCTGCGTACCTCGGCCAGGCCTTCGGGGCGTGCGCGATACAGCCTGCGCGTCCCCTGTCTGCGGACCGCTACCAGCTCGGCCTCAACGAGTATCTTCAGGTGCTGTGAGATAGCCGGCCGCGTAACATCGAATCGCGAGGCGATCTCACCCGCCGGCAACTCTGTATTCCGGATCAGACGCAGGATATCTCTGCGCCTGGGTTCGGCTATGGCTCGTAGGGCCTCGTCCAGCATGGCGCATATGTTAGCGTATACTTACGAAAGTGTCAACTTTACAATGTCGGAGGGCATCTGGGAGGGGACAAAGGGCCTGCCATAGCCCTGGAAATGAAAAACCCCGCCTGCTGAAAGTGATCATCATCACTTCCGCGGCGGGGCTTCAGTCCCCCACGATGGAAACGTTAAGTCTTTTAGATCGGAACCCTAGAGGTCGCCGGCACGGCACTCCGCGCAGTCGCACCTCGGTCCCTGGTGAAAGATGCCCTCGAACATCATCGTCACCATGTCCCGTTCGCTCAGATTGAACGAGTCGCCGATCTCCGCAAACTCGCGAAACCTGAACTCTTTATCGATCTCTTCGTCTTCCGTGAGATCGTCGCCTCGTACGATGATGCGTTCGGCATAGCTCTTCAGCGCCAACAGGTTGTCTGAGAGCAGTTCTTCCGGATTCTTAGGTTGTATCGTAGGCATGATACTTCACATACCTCCTGTTGGAGCCTCTCTATCTCTTCAGACAAGAGGCCGCGTTACCCTCACCGATTATGCCCGTGGACAAGTAATCATCTACTTCAGAATACTATGTGGGGCGGAATAGATTAAGGGTGGTTTCTCGTAGACGAGGGGCATATCTGGGCAGTCTGACTGGGTAGAAGGGGTTAGGGGGTTCCAACCAGTGACGTAAGTGCAGTCACGTAATGCCTTAGCAAATCACGCCCCGAGAAGGCGTCTAAGGGAGATGTTGGAAATCATGCCTGAGGGTAGTGGTCTATACGGCCTCTGGGGCTTCGTACGGCGGCGAACAGGTTTTGAATCACGCCTGAACGTCGTCGGCAGGCCTAAAAATCGAGTCCTTGGGGAAGGAAGGACGGCCACGACGTGAAATAAGGCGCGAGGGCAGGAATCTTCCCATAACGGCACTGACGACAAGAGCTCCGGCAATCCCCAGAGGCACACCCTTCAGGAAGTTGCGTCGAGAAACCTTCTTCGTCTCTTTGTCCATTTCGGCAGCGCCCTCCGGCAACGAGAAATCCGCTATTCATCTGTAGAGCCAATATCGCGAGCCCAATTATAGCCGAGCGCCGGACTCGTAGGCAAGGTAAATACATGAACCATGGCCTGCAGCTTGACCTGGGGCCAGGTCCCCGTTTGCCCGCCCTTCATGAATCTCTCAGGCGGCCGTCTCCGAGAGAAACCGCAACACCAGCGAGTTGAAGGCATCCGCCTTTTCCATATGGGGCCAGTGGCCGCACTCGTCGAACACCTCGATCCACGCTCCCTCGATGGCCTCAGCCGTCCGAAAAGCGTGTTCGGCGGGGAATATCTTGTCCTGCCTTCCCCAGACCACCATCACGGGCGCATTCAGCCGCTTCAGGCTGTCCGTGAATACGAAATCCTCTCGGACCCCGCCTATGGAAACAGTGTTCCTTATTACCCGCATCACGGCAACTTTGGCTCCGGGCATCTTGCGGCTGCGATACAGCTCGTTCGCCAGCTCGTCGGTGGCCAGGCTCCGGTCGTGGAAGACGTTGGCGAGCATCAGTTTCGGTCCCCCGACCTTGAAAGTCTCGAGGACAGTGCCAATCAGCGGCACCGATAAGAGCCGAATGTAAAGGGATATTTCCCTTCCAAGTCCTGCGCTGCCGACCAGCACGAGGCCCGAGACGAGGTCCGGGAACCTGAACGCAATCATCATGGCCAGCGCCCCGCCCACGGAGTTGCCTATGATCACGGGCCTCTCAATGCCGAGCTCATCCACGAGCTTCCCTATGCACTCGACGATCGTCTCCGATTCGTACCCGATATCGGGCTTAGCGGAGTCGCCGTGTCCGGGGAGGTCGATGGCGTAGACCCTGTGGGACTGCGATAAGGCCGCGAAGTTGTCCCGCCATGTTACGACAGAGGCGCCCAGGCCATGAATCAACATGACCGGGCGCCCTTCGCCCGCCACGACGTAATGAATTCTGATGCCGTCTACGGTAATATAACGCGATTGGCCAGGCAGCTTTATCATCCACTCATCCGGCTGTATCTTTCTCGTTGCCGGTGCCGTCGCGGCCTTGAAATCGGAATCTGGGCTCCAAAACGTCCTGAGGGCCGCACTGTTAGCTATGCGTCCGCGGCTGCCGCGACGGACTCGCCCGACTTGACGAAGGTGAGCTCACCGTCGGAGGCGTCTACCCGTACCACTTCGCCGGCGCCCACCTCGCCGCTTATGATCTTCTTGGAGAGAGGGTTTTCAACGAAGCGCTGGATGGCACGCCTGAGGGGCCTTGCGCCGAACACAGGGTCGAAGCCCTTTTCGGCAAGCCAGTTCTTGGCGGCCTCGGTCAACGATATGGAGACCTCGTGCTCCAGCAGCCTATCCTCCACCTCCTTGATCATCAGGTCGACGATCATGTGGATCTGCTCGCTAGTCAGGGCGTCGAAGACGATAATGTCGTCGAGCCTGTTGAGGAACTCGGGCCTGAAGGCCTTCTTCAACGCCTCGTCGATGGACGCGTGAAGCCTCGCAGACTCATCGACGTTGGCTCCCGTCGCGAACCCCACGGGACGTCGGCTCGCCTCCGAGGTGCCCAGGTTGCTCGTCATGATGATCAGCGTGTTCTTGAAGTCGACCGTTCTACCCTGGCCGTCCGTCAGCCGCCCGTCCTCCAGGATCTGCAGGAGTATGTTGAACACGTCCGGATGCGCCTTTTCGATCTCGTCGAACAGGATGACCCTGAACGGCCTGCGGCGCACGGCTACGGTCAGCTGACCGCCCTCTTCGTATCCTACGTAACCCGGCGGCGCGCCGATGAGCCTCGACACCGTGTGCTTCTCCATGTACTCGGACATGTCGATGCGAACGATGTTCTGCTCGTCGTCGAACAGGTACTCGGCCAGCGCTCGCGCCAGCTCCGTCTTGCCCACGCCCGTAGGTCCCAGGAAGATGAAGCTGCCGATGGGACGCTTGGGGTCCTTCAGGCCTGCCCTGGCCCGGCGCACGGCATCGGATACCGCCGTGATAGCCTTCTCCTGGCCGATGACGCGCTGGTGCAGTCGCTCCTCCATGTGCAGCAGGCGTTCGGCCTCGCTCTCCAGCAGGCGGTCCACGTGGATGCCCGTCCAGGTCGCTATGAGCGCCCCGATGGCGTCCGCCGTCACGACCTTCTCGGACGTATCGTTGCTCAGCGCGGCCGCCCGCTCCTGGTCGTACTCGCTCTGAAGCATCAGTCGTTCTGCGCGGACCTGCGCCGCCTTCTCGTAGTCGGCTATCTGTGAAGCCGCCTCCTCCTCCCGCTCCAGCTGCTTGATGCGCGACTCCTTGTCCTGAAGGTCACGAGGCAAGAGCTGCGAGTCTATTCGCAGCTTGCTGGCGGCTTCGTCTATCAGGTCCACGGCCTTGTCCGGCAGGAACCTGTCGGATATGTATCGGGAGCTCAGCCGCACCGCGGCTTCCAGGGCGTCGTCCTCGATCTTCACCTTGTGGTGCGCCTCGTATCTCGGGCGCAGTGCGCGCAGCATGTCGACCGCCGTTTCTTCGTCCGGCTCCTCGACCAGGATCGGCTGAAAGCGTCTCTCCAGCGCCGCATCCTTCTCGATGTACTTGCGGTACTCGTCCTCCGTCGTGGCTCCCATGCATTGCAGCTCGCCCCGTGCCAGGGCGGGTTTCATCATGTTGCTGGCGTCGATGGCGCCCTCGGCGGCACCCGCGCCCACGACGGTGTGTATCTCGTCGATGAACAGGATTATCTCGCCCTGTGCCTCCTTGACCTCTTCTAGGACGGCCTTCAGGCGCTCCTCGAACTCGCCGCGAAACTTCGAGCCCGCGACCATGGAGCCCATGTCCAGGGCAAGCACCTTCCTGCCCTCCAGCTCCTCGGGGACGTCGCCCGACACGATGCGCTGGGCCAGGCCTTCGGCGATCGCCGTCTTGCCCACGCCCGCCCCGCCTACCAACACCGGGTTGTTCTTCGTGCGGCGAATGAGGGTCTGCATGGAGCGCGCGACCTCGGCATCGCGGCCGACAATTGGGTCGAGCTTGCCTTCGCGGGCCAGCTGCGTCAGGTCTACGCTGTACCGCTCCAGGGAACGGTAGTGGCTCTCCGCCCCGGCGTCGGTCACCCTGTGGCCGCCCCGAATCTTCTGCAACGCCTGGTAAACACGCTCCCCCGAAACGTTGAACTCGCGGAAGACCCGCGCGACGTCGCCCTGGTCTTCCTGGGTAAGCGCCACGAGTATGTGCTCTGTCGCGATAAACTCATCTTGCATGCGCTCCTTCTCGGCATTGGCCCGCTCGATGAGTCGATCGACCCTGGGGGTCTTGAATATCTGGGAAGACTGAAAGGCGACCTTTGGCACGGCCTCCAGAAGCTGGTGCAGCCTGTCGTGCATGGCTTCGATTTTGACGCCCAACTCCTGCAGGATTTCGGCCGGTACGCCCTTCTGTTGCTCGAGAAGGGCCATGAGAATGTGCTCCGAGTCCCACTGGGTGTGGCGGTAGCGCTGGACTATCTCCTGAGAGAGCTGTATCGATTCCTTTGCCGCGTCTGTAAAATCTTCTGGTCTAATTGTCATTTTGATCCCTCTAGGCGAGTCCCATTGTGTATAGAAAACTATGGATACTCGGATATGTCCAGGCCTGTAGAGTAGTGATGAACGCGTACGGCCGGATGCAAACCGTTCGCCCTACGAATCAAAACCAGTCACGGCTTGGCCTGCAATAATTATAGCAACAACCTTGATATAAGTAAACTCAACCCCTGCAAAGAAAGGGTGCAGGACTTGGCCGGTTCAGGGTATTGGTGATTGACACTTTCGTTGGTTTCGTGTATCTTCTTTGTAGATACGGAGAAGGAAGCTATGAAGGCACGGATTCAGAAGTGGGGAAACAGCCTGGCCCTGCGCATACCCAAGGCACTGGCCGAAGAAGTGCATGTCCGGCAGAACACCCAGGTGGAAATATCGCTGGTCGATGGCAAGATCGTCATCGAACCAGTTAATCCTCCCGAATGGACTCTTGAAGACCTCCTCGAAGGTATCACGGACGAAAACCTTCATTTGGAAGTGGAGTCCGGCCCCTCCGTCGGCAACGAAATCTGGTGACCCAACAGTACGTACCAAGAAGGGGCGATGCAGTCTGGATATCACTCAATCCCCAGGCCGGTCACGAACAGGCAGGTCGCCGTCCTGCAATCGTCTTATCGCCCGAGGCTTATAACGGCAGGGTCGGCCTGGCAATTCTGTGCCCCGTCACGAATCAGATCAAAGGATACCCCTTCGAAGTCGCCATTCCGCCGGGGCTCGATATAACCGGCGTGATTCTTTCCGACCAGGTGAAGAGCTTGGACTGGCGGGCCAGGCGAGCCGAGTTTATCGCCACATTGCCCAACGACACAATAACCGAAGCGCTTCAGAAAATCGGCGCCATACTTGCAACATGAACGCAACTACACTCTGGACGCGCCGTTGAGAACCATGAAAACGCTTCCCGAATAACCCTCATACAACCCTCATGAATTGCCGTAAGTCCTCATGATAATCTCACGACACATCCAAGAAAATCGTGGTTGCGGACTTTGAAACTGATATATCGAAGCAATAATCGGAATAGAGCGACTTCAGTTTAAACGCCATATAGACGTTGTTGACGCAACGGGAGGCCGACAATGTGGGGTTTTGAGCAATCTTTCCAGTGGTGGATGCCGTTCTTTGGCATGGGGATGATGCTCCTCATTGTCGCGATAGTAGGTCTGGTCGTCTGGGGCATATCCAGATTCATGAACGATAGAAGGGGTGGCCTGGAAATGGGTGATACCCCAGACGGAATTCTCGAGAAGAGGCTGGCTCGCGGCGAGATATCTTCAGAGCAGTTTCAAGAGCTCCAAGAACTCCTCCAAGCAGGCAAAGGGAGAGCCTGAAGGTGGTCCGGCGAAATATTGGGTGGACGATTAAATAAGTGTTCAACGGCGAATTGGTCCACCGCTCTTACGAGGTCTTCGATAACATTACCGGCTACTTGGCGGCAAGCGTCCCGCTGAAGCTGAGGCAGAGT
>JADFQF010000430.1 GCA_022561955.1 Chloroflexota bacterium
ATCCTGGGCATCGAGCATGTGGAAGTCCCTGCCGCTAACCTCACGACGCTGTGTAATCCGGAAGACCTCGGTTTCGAGACGACCGCGGAGCTCGAGCCTCTGGACGGAACGATCGGCCAGGAGCGCGCCGAGAGCGCCCTGGAGCTGTCGTTGGAGATAGACTCTCCCGGCTTCAACGTATACATCTCCGGAATCGCCGGCTCCGGCAGAAACACGGCGCTCAAATCGCAGTTGGCCCGCATCGCCTGCACCAAGCCGGTGCCCCCCGACTGGGGCTACGTGCACAATTTCGACGAGCCGTCTCAGCCCCTTGCAATCAGTCTTCCCTGCGGCATGATGCGGATACTGGCCCAAGACATGGCAGAGCTGGTGACATCTTGCAGGCACGACATTCCGGCGGTCTTCGAAAGCGACGACTACACGCACCGCATCGAGGAGGTCACAAAAGAGTTCCAGATGAAGCGACAGGCGATCACCGACGACCTCGAGCAGCTGGCCCAGAAGGTCGGATTTACGCTGACCTTCACGCAGGTCGGCATCACGCCCGTGCCCGTCAAAGACGGCCAGCAGATGACACAGGAAGAGTTCACCGGCCTCGCGGATGATGAGCGTGAAGAGCTACGCGAGGGAGCGGAGTCTATTCAGCACGACATCACGCACGCCACCCAAGAGATGAGGCGCTTCGGCAAAGAGGCGGGCGAGCGCGTGAAAGATGTGGACGCAGAGCTAGTGCGTTTTACCCTTACGCCCATCATCAACGAGCTCAAAGAAAAGTTCAAGGACCACCCCAGGGTCGTCGATTACATCGACCATGTCGAGGCCGATATGGTGGAGAACCTGGATATCTTCAAGCCGCAGGAACCGCAGCAGACGCCCCAAATACCGGGACTTACAAACGGCCAAAGGGATGCCGACCTCTTCGATAAGTACCGCGTCAACGACCTGATCGACAATGCTACCTGTGACGGCGCGCCGGTCGTCTTCGAGTACAGCCCAACCTACTACAACCTGTTCGGCCGAATCGAGTACCGTGCGCGGGTCGGGACCTTTGCGACGGATCTGACGATGATCAAGCCGGGAGCCATGCACAGGGCCAACGGCGGGTATCTCGTCCTTCAGGCCCGCGACCTGCTGATGAGTCCCCTATCCTGGGAGACGCTGAAGCGCACCCTCAGGAGCGGAGAGGTCCAGATCGAAAACATAGGCGAGCAGTATAGCCCCCTACCCTCCTCGACACTGAGGCCCGAGACCATTCCGGTAAACGCCAAGATCATACTGGTAGGCAGTCCGATGCTGGTCCAGATGCTGCGTGGGTCCGACGAAGATTTTCGCAGGTATTTCAAGGTTGTCGCCGACTTCGATTCCGTCATGACCAGAAACAAGGAGAACATGACGAAGTACGCCGGTTTCGTGGCCGGGCAGGCCGCCCTCAATGGGCTGCAACCCTTTCACAAGTCGGCTGTCGCCAGGATCATGGACTACTCCAGCCGCCTCGTCGAAGACCAGGACAAGCTAACGACAAGGTTCATGGACATTGCCGACATGCTTACCGAGTCCAACTACTGGGCCAAGAAGGCCGGCGCAGACATCGTGCTGGACGAGCACGTCAAGCAGGCGATAGAGCAGAAGCACTATCGCCTCAGCCTGACCGAAGACCGCCTCCAGGAGTTCATAGAGGACGGCACCATTCAGATCGAGACCCAGGGAGCGAAGACCGGCCAGGTAAACGGACTCGCCGTCTACTCGTTAGGCGACTACTCCTTCGGCAAGCCCAGCAAGATCACGGCCCGGGTCTCTCTCGGACGCGGCCAGCTCCTCAACATCGAACGCGAGACTCAGATGAGCGGAAAGATTCACGACAAGGGCTTCATGACGCTGTCAGGATATCTGCACGGGAAATACGGAAAGGAAAAACCGCTTTCTCTCTCCGCAAGCATCGGCTTCGAGCAAACGTACAGCGAGGTCGACGGGGACAGTGCGTCCTCAACCGAGCTCTACACGCTGCTGTCTGAGCTGTCGGGAAGGCCGATCGACCAGGGAATCGCGGTCACGGGCTCCGTTAACCAGACGGGAGATGTTCAGGCCATAGGCGGCGCGACCCACAAGATCGAAGGGTTCTACGCGGTCTGCAAGGCGCAGGGTCTCACGGGTACGCAAGGGGTCATGATCCCGGCGACAAACCTAAGAAACCTCGTTCTTAACGACGAGGTCGTGACCGCGGTCAGAGACGGAATGTTTCATATCTTCGCCGTGAACACGATTGATGAGGGTATCGAGGTGCTCACCGGAACGCCGGCGGGCCAGCCGCAGGAAGACGG
>JADFQF010000431.1 GCA_022561955.1 Chloroflexota bacterium
CACCGTTAGTCCAAGCCGACTCCCTAATTGGAATTTCGCCGGACTCCGCCGCTGCGGAGAGCCTGTCGAAGGATGGTCCATTCTGGATAGACGTGTTGTGAGAGTTCTAGCCGTAAGCATGAAATATTTCGAGCCGCGGACGTGAAAAAATTGAACCCGTAAGGATGAAAAACAATGGGCGAGCAGCTATATTTCGAAGACGTCGACGAGGGAGCGGAGATCCCAACGCTCCATAAGGACCCCACCACTCAACAGCTGGTGAAGTACGCCGGGGCCTCCGGCGACTACTACCAGATTCACTACGACAAGGACTTCGCACTCGGCAACGGCCTGCCCAACGTGATCCTTCACGGTGCGCTGAAGGGCGCCTGGATGGGGCAGATCATGACGGACTGGATCGGGGAGCAGGGCACGCTCAAAAAGTTCACCACCCAGTATCGAGGCATGGACGTCCCCGGCACGCCAATGTACGGCAAGGGCGTCGTCAACAAGAAGTACGTCGAGGGCGACGAGAGCCTGCTGGAGTGTGATATCTGGCTGGAGAACTCCGAGGGCCAGAAGACGACGATGGGCACGGCGATCGTCTCCCTGCCGTCCCGAAACAGCTAGCATCAACCTGAGTGGTATTCATCCTGCAGCGGCCTGGTTCCCTGAGAGTGTTATTCGGTTTCGTGGCGTGAGAGCCAAGTGAGCAACCAGGCGATTCTAGGTCCAACCAGGGTGGGACTGCGCAATCTGTCTCTGCTGGACAGATTCCTGACGGGCTGGATATTCCTGGCGATGGCCGTGGGCGTGGGAATCGGGTACCTATGGCCGGGAGTCGCGGGTCTTAGCGAGGCTTTCACCGTTGGTACGACCTCCGTGCCGATAGCCGTCGGGCTCATCCTGATGATGTATCCACCCCTGGCAAAGGTGCGCTACGAGGAGCTTGGCGAGGTCTTCCGCAACTGGCGCATCCTGGCGCTGTCGCTGGCGCAGAACTGGCTAATCGGCCCCGTGCTGATGTTCCTGCTGGCCATCTTGTTCCTTCGCGACTACCCAGAGTTCATGGTCGGCGTGATCATGATTGGCCTGGCGCGGTGCATCGCCATGGTACTGGTGTGGAACGATCTGGCCGGAGGAGACAGCGAGTACGCCGCCGGTCTCGTTGCGCTGAACTCCGTTTTCCAGATCATCTTTTACTCCTTTTATGCCTTCGTGTTCATCACGATGCTTCCCACGCTGTTTGGGCTCGAGGGGATGGCCGTGAATATCACCATCGGCCAGATCGCGCAGAGCGTCGCCATCTATCTGGGCGTCCCCTTCGCGGCAGGCCTTCTGACCAGATTCGTGCTGATTCGCGCCAGGGGAAGAGTCTGGTTCGAGGAGTCCTTCATTCCCAGGATAAGCCCGATCACTTTGTTGGCGTTGCTGTTCACCATCCTGGTCATGTTCTCGCTGAAGGGTGAAGTGATCGTAGCGCTTCCCCTGGACGTCGTGAGAATTGCCGTACCCTTGTTCATATACTTCGTGCTGATGTTCCTGCTGTCTTTTTACATGGGCAAGCGGCTCGGCGCAGACTATTCCAAAAGCACGACGATCGCGTTTACGGCGTCGGGGAACAACTTCGAGCTGGCCATAGCCGTCGCGGTGGGGGTGTTTGGCATTGGATCGGGGCAGGCGCTGGCGGCGGTGGTCGGGCCGCTGGTGGAAGTCCCCGTGCTCATAGGCCTCGTAAACGTGTCCCTCTGGTTTCAGCGAAGGTTTTTTACTCCGAGCCTGCTCGGCGATTCGGCGCCAAGCGGCAGGCTGCCGTGATATTGGGCATGCCGTCGGTAAGAGAAACGCCCCGACATTCGCCGGGGCGCTTTCGTCTTACACGTTCATTTCTGATAGTCAGATGGAGTACGAATCGATCATCTTGTCCAGCTTTCGGTCGAACGACTTCGTATTGATCTCATCGATTCTGGCCTGAAACGACGAGCGTTCCTTGTCTCGGTACACCACGCCGACAGGCACGCCGCCTTCGTCGACGAGGTCAAAGGCCGCCTCTAAGTCCGACGGGTCGTGGTCCTCGGGGACGTCCCATGCGAGGCCGGGAATTCCCTCCTTCACGTTGCCCTTCAGCTCGGCGAAGGTATTGTTGTAGGTAGTGCAAGGCGACTGGACGTGCACGATCGAGAATCCATCGTGGTCCATCGCCTCGTTTATCGTGGCGGTGAGGTCCTTCACTCGCGTCGAAACGGACGATGCAACATAAGACACGCCCAGCGTCAGGTAGAGCTTGAGCGGATTTAGGGGGTCTTCCGGCTTGCCGAAAGGCGTCGAGCTC
>JADFQF010000432.1 GCA_022561955.1 Chloroflexota bacterium
ACCTGAGCCGGTCCAGCCCGGCCTCGTCGATCACCAGTCCGTGGCCGGGCCTGTCGGGCACCTCTGCGTAGCCCCTTTCGATGACGAAGGGCTCCTGGAACAGCGACTCCACTTCCTCCCTGGGCCCCGAAAACTCGTACGAGTACTCGTGGGGCCTCACGGCGTTGGTGACCGTCGAGTAGAGATGGAAGCTCGCCGCGCTCGATATTCCGGCCGACGGACAGTGGGGCATGACGGGTTTATTGAATGTCTCGCCAAGCGTGTAGATCTTCCTCAGCTCCGATATTCCGCCGGCCATTACGATGTCCGGCTGGAGAATGTCGGGATTGCCGATCTGTATCAGGTCGCGGAACTGCCAACGAGTGTGCTCCTGCTCGCCGGACGATACCGGCACCGCGAGCGCATCGACCACCTGCCTGAGGCCCTGGTAATCATACTGGGGCAGCGGCTCCTCGAAGTGCGCGATACCCAGCTGCTCGAAGCGCTTGCCCTGATTGATGGCGGTGCCCACCGAGTAGCCGTTGTTGGCGTCGAAGCTCAGGGGCACGTCGTCGGGCAGGAACTCGCGGCACAGCTTGAATATCTGGTAGTCTTTTTCGGGGTCGGCGTCCTGCCGGTTGGAGTTCCAGTCCATGCGAATCTTGAACGCGGTCATGCCGATCTCATATCCGGCCTCCAGCTTGGCCAGCATCTCCTTGGGCTGAAGCTCCCAGCCGAGGCCGGTGCTCCAGTAGAGCCTTATGCTGGTCCGGGCCGCGCCGCCAAGCAGGTCGTACAGCGGCATGTCGACCGCCTTGCCGAAGATGTCCCAGCAGGCGATGTCGATGGCTCCGATGCCGGTCGTCTGCAATCCCATGGGCCCGAGCCGAGAGGTGCCGAAGAACATCTCCTCCCAGAGCTGGTTCAGCCTACGCGGGTCCTTGCCGACGATTATCGGCCGAAGAACGTCCTCGATAAAGGGCTTGAGGACCTTCCAGTTTCTGCCGGAGCACTCGCCGACGCCTGAAATGCCTTCGTCCGTGTGGACACGCACCAGCATAGGTCCCGTCTTCAGCGGTATGCCCTCGACCCCCGTGATCTTCATTTATCTGGTCCTCTCAGTCCGAACTCTCAACGTCCGCATACTTCCGGTTGTGTATCTTACACCAACCAGCCTTCCCTTAGTCCGCGCCCGTTTCTGCAACGGGTGAGCTCGTGGCCCAAGCTTGCGCCACAGGGGTGTTGATGTCAGAATGTCAGGAAATCCGCCATGGCATTCTTGGAAATAAGAAGGAAAATCAATGAAAGCAGCCCGTTTACAGGCGCCAAAGCAATTCGAAGTCATGGACGTGGAGACCCCGGTGATTAACGACGGCCAATGTCTCATCAGGCTGGAGCGCTGGTCGGTGTGCGGTAGCGATATCCGGCACGCATACGGCCCGATTCTTCCTGAGGAGCAGTATCCGATGAAAGTCGGCGCGCCCTGTCACGAGGCCGCCGGCACGATCATCGAGAGCCGGTCCGAGAAGTTTCGCGAGGGTCAGCGCGTCATTGTCCTGCCATCGCGAGACGGCCCCGGCGCCCTGGTCGAATACCTCGCGGGCAACGCCGACCGCATGGCGGCCCTGCCCGACGACGGTGACCTTTCGGACTGGCTCGCGTGCCAGCCGTCGGGGACCGTCCTCTACTCTTGCCAGCAGATGGGCGCGATTCTAGGCAAAAGTGTCCTGGTCATGGGCCAGGGCGGCATAGGCCTCTCGTTTACGGCCATCTGCGCGCGGGCCGGAGCCAGGCAGGTAATCGCCGTAGACCTGGAGGATTACCGGCTGGAGTACGCCAAGAAGTTCGGCGCGACCCATACCATCAATCCCACGAAGGACAAGCTGGACGAGGCGGTCGCCGAGATTACGGGCGGGCGCGGCGCGGACATCGCGGTCGAGGCCGCGGGCTACCCGGATACGCTGGAGGCCGTGCTGAGACTGGTCGCCAAGTTCGGCAAGGTCATCATCTTCGGCATCCAGGGCGGCGAGCCCGGCAGCAAGACGGCCATCGAGTCGAACATCTGGATGAGGAACCTGCCCACGATAATTCCGACGGTAGGCGCTACCAGCGGCGATGCCATCACCCACATCGAGAACATGATCGAGCTGAAGGCCCGCGGCTGGTGGGACCCCGGCGAGATGGTCACTCACAATATCAAGTTCGACGAGGTCCAGCGGGCGTACGACATGTACGAGAACCGCGACGACCAGGTCGTGAAGGTGGTCATGAGCATGTGACGCCCGGCTGTACAGAATCCCTTCCCCCGTAGACGGGGGAAGGCTAGGA
>JADFQF010000035.1 GCA_022561955.1 Chloroflexota bacterium
GGCAGGGACCTGCACGAGCGGCGCGACTACAGCGACCGGATAGCGCAGGTCATCGACGAAGAGATACGAAGCCTAATCGATGGAGCTTACCAGAGTGCGAAGAATGCGCTCGTCAGTCACAAGGACAAGCTGTCGCAGCTGGCGAGGTACCTCATCACGAACGAGACTATAGAAAGCGATCAGCTTAAAGAGATCTTAGAATCCCAGACTCCGCCCAACGCGGAGCCGGCACCCGCGTAGAGAAGACCGAATTAGAGGCAATTTAATAAGGGCGCCCCGGCCAGTCGGGGTGCCCCATTTGCTTTCTTAGTGACGGCCTTTATTGGGACTAGAGCTCCGACGCATTGAAATTGTCGGTAATCGCCTCCCCCGCTCGGGCGCTCTCCTCTTCGATGAAACGCTCCAGCTCGGCGACCTTCTCTATTTGCTCGTCTTCACCCGATGCTCGAGAAGACCTCATCGAGGCGAGCTCCCTCTTGGCCTGCTCGATCTTCCCCGTAATGCTCAAGGCCTGTAGCTCGTTTTCGGCCTGGCGCTTCATGGCCGACAGGTGCTTTTGCATCGTCTCCACCTTGTCCAGCCGTTCCTGTATCTCGCCCATCATGTTCAAGGTGGTCTCGACCGGGTTGCCGCCTTGTATTGCGTGCCTGGGTGCGCGCTGAAGCTGACGTTTGAACTGCCTTACCAGGCCCTCGAACTCGTCCTCTTTCCTCCTTACCTCAGAAAGGAGAATTCGCAGATTGGATATAGCCTTCTGCATTTCGGGCATTGCCATGGCGTCACCTCGTCCTCGTACCCGAGGAATATTAGCATCCACTCGAGGCGCATTGAAGTATTGCCGAGGACATCATATGAGGCATTTCAAACCAGGCCGGCGCATGAGAAAGGGGAATCGAATGGCCGTTGGACCGAAAGTGCGCGGCCTGCACCCGACGATCGAGCTCCTGCCAACCCTCGGTGAATCGGGCAAGGCCCGGCGTGGAGGTGTCGGTCTTCACGAGATTACGACACAGGCGATGGCGTCTGTGTCGTAAATTCCGTACGGTCGAAGATTTAGCCGCCGGCGGGCACCCGGGTAGCCTTGAAGCCAACCTTGGGCAATACATTGGCCAGTGCCGCGATAGTCTGCTCTATCTCGTCTTCCGTGGTCCGCCCCATGTGCCCGATCCTGAAGATCTTGCCGCTGAGCGACTTCTGGCCGCCGGCGAGCACAACGTCGTGGTCCTCTCGCACTCTGCCGATTAGCAGGCCCGCATCGACGCCTTCGGGTATCTTCACCGCCGTTACGGTATCAGAGGCGACGAGCTCGTCGGGGAATAGGGACAGGCCAAGGCCCTTGACGCCGTCCCGCGTCAGCCGCCCAATGGTCGCGTGGCGCTCGAAGACGCTGCCCAGGCCCTCTTCGAGTATCTTGTCCAATGCGTTGTCCAGGGCGAACATCGCCGATATCGATGGCGTATAGGGTGGCTGGCCGATCTCCAGATACCTCTTGTATTGCGCCATGTCGAAGTAGAACTTGGGCATGTCCGACTCGGCGTGCGCCTGCCACGCTCGCTCGTTAAAGCTAAGGAAAGCGAGGCCCGGCGGGAGCATCCACCCCTTTTGCGAGGCGGTGGCTATGGCATCGCACCCCCAGGCATCGGTGCTCAGAGGAAGGGAGCACACGCTGCTAATTCCGTCCACGAGCAGGAGCCTGTCGAACTCCCCCTTTACTACCTTCCCGATGGCCTCCAGGTCGTTAGTGACTCCCGTGGACGTCTCGTTGTGGGTGACGAGCACGGCCCTTATATCAGGCTTTTGACCGAGAACCTTGCGAACTTCTTCCGTGTCGACGGCTGTGCCGTATGGAAAGGCCAGCGTCTCGACTTCGGCGCCGTATACCTCGGCTATCTCGCCGAAGCGCTCGCCGAAAACGCCCACGGTCACGTTCAGTACCTTGTCGCCGCGGGACAGCGTGTTGACGACGGCAGCCTCCATGGCTCCCGTGCCCGACGCGGTGAGGATGTAAACGTCGCCCTTGGTTTCGAATACCTGCTTGAGTCGGTCCGTTGTGCGATTCAGAATTTCCTTAAACTCGGGCCCACGATGATTGATCATTGGCCTGGCCATCGATTCAAGGATGTCTTCCGGGACCGGTATAGGACCGGGGATACGCAGGTTCACGACGCTACTCCTAAAGGGTTTTGCAGGCATTTGGCCCAAACGATTTTAGCACAGCGGAACGGCGAGTTGGGAGTAATTTCACAATGTTCTTGGGAGGCGCGGTCTGGACTCCCGGCGCATGGGTCGAACCCCCGTCGGATTGACCGCCTCGCACGCGGCTGCTAAGCTTGCGCCGCCAGGCGATGAGGCGAATGAACATGGTAGGCAGATTCCAGAACCGCTGGATAATCCTTTCAGCAGGATTCGTTGTCCTGTTCTTTAGTGGCGGGTCGCGATTCGCCTTCGGCCTCATGCTCAAACCCATGAGCGAAGACCTGGGATGGAGCCGCTCTTCGCTTTCGCTGGCCTTCGCCTCGTTCATGGTGGTGCTGGCCGTCGCCCTGCCCTTCATCGGAAGGCTGGTAGATCGCCACGATATGCGCTACATCCTCGCGGCCGCCGGTATCGTCGCGGCCATCGGCCTGAGCCTGATGGGCATGGTAAACGCGGCGTGGCAGGTCATACTCTTCTACGGTGTCATCTACGCCTTAGGCAACGCCGGAACGTCCACGGCGATTATCGGCGTTCTGATCGTTCGCTGGTTCGAACGAGGACGAGGGATCGCCACCAGCGTGGCCGTCTCAGGCAACGCCGTAGGCCAGCTGGTGATAATCGCCCTGCTCGCGTCGCTTCTGGCCATTGTCGGCTGGCGCACCACGTACGTAGCTCTGGGAATAGCCTACCTGGTAATACTCGTACCCGTCGTGCTCATTTTTATCCGAGCCAGGTCGCGTAGTGAGCGGGAAGTGGCCGTCGAGCAAGATGTGAATGAAGCCATCGGCCCTGTGCCGGCGGCCCTTCCCATGAGAACCGTGCTCGGCTCCCGGCAGTTCTGGGTCTTGCTGGCCGTTTTTTTCATCTGTGGGCTACAGGACTTTTTCGTCGCGACCCACATCGTGGCGTTTGCGCTGGACCAGGGGGTAAGCCCGGTGCTGTCCGGGAACATCCTTGCGCTGATGGGTGTGATGGGCCTTGTGGGGGTGTTACTGTCGGGAGCGATGTCCGACAGGTTTGGTGCCGTGCTCCCAACCGCCCTCTGCTTCTTACTGCGCATCGCAATATTCGGGTTCATTATCTACTTCCAAAGCACGGCCGCCATCATAGTATTTGCGCTGCTCTACGGCCTGACGTTCCTCATCACGGCGCCGCTAACGGTGATCTTCGCCGGCAACATATTCGGCACGCGACGCCTCGGGACCATCAGCGGCCTGATAACGATGGTCCACCACATCGGGGGCGGGCTCGGGGCGTTCTTAGGTGGGGTAATGTTCGAGACCTGGGGAAGCTACGACGAGGTCTTTGTATTGATGTTCGCGCTATCGGCCGTTGGCATGGCGTTCACGATGCTCATTCGGGAGAGGCCCGTGGTCCCTGTGACGAGGATGGCCTAGATGTAGATTATCGGAAACCGAGTTATTTTGGTCAATAATATGGCAACCATTTGTCGACAAAGGACGGAATCGTGAGTACCCTGGTGACTGGAGGCGCCGGATTTATCGGCGCGGAGGTCGTGCACGGTCTCCTGGAAGGCGGAGAGAAGCGTCCGTTCATATTCAGCCGCAATCCCAACCTGAGGTTGCTCGACGACGTGGCCGACCGGATAGAGCTTGTCAGTGGCGATCTCGGCAATTTCAGCCACGTGCTCGACGCAGTCAAGGCAGCGCGGCCTGAAGTAATCTACCACTTTGGAGCCATGCTCTCGTTGCCCTCCGACGCGGACCCGGCCTCCGCCGTTAATACAAATGCGATGGGCACTTTTCACGTGCTCGAGGCCGCGAGGTTGTTCGATGTAAAGCAGGTGATTTTCTCAAGCTCGTTCGGCGTTTACGGGTCGGGCATTCATGGAGATGTAATCGACGATTTCACGCTCCAGCGCCCACAGTTTTTCTATGGAGTTACCAAGGTATTTGGCGAGCAAATGGGGCTGTTCTACAGGAGAAAGTATGGCATCGATTTTCGTTGCATAAGGTATCCGTCCATCATAGGGCCGGGGGTGCGAACACCCGGCGCGGTGCAGTATACGTCCTGGGTGATCGAGGAGTGTGCCAAGGGAAATCCATTTACGATCAATGTGAGTCCCGATACCAGAGTTCCTGTGATGTATATCAAGGAGGCCGGTCAGGCGGCGATCATGCTCGCAGATGCGCCTGTGGAGAGCATAAAGACCGTGAATTACAACATTGACGGAGTCAAGCCTTCCCCAAGCGCGGGAGAGCTTGCCGACGCCGTTAGGGCAAAGTTGCCCGACGCGAAGATTGAATTTGAGCCCGACCCGGAGCTTCAGGCGATCCTGGACGAGGGCATGAAGCCGTTAGATGACACCAGGGCACGAAACGAATGGGGATGGCGACCGAGGTATAGTCTAGAACGGATTGTCGATGCCTTTCTTGAGGAGTTGAAGCAAAATCCTCAGCGGTACGAATGAAATCAGCGTGCCGCATGTTGCGGGTTCAAAAAGTCTGGACGAGTCCCCGGCGACGAGGACGGCCTAGCTCGGACCCGCCGTATCGCCCGGCTCGACGGACACCTCATCATCGCCGGCTCGTTTCCTGGTGTTGCCGATTGCGAAGCCAAACGTTCCCGTCAATGCGCCGACGCCGACCATGGCGAAGGTCGCGCCGATACCAAGAGCGCCTCCGATGGGCCCCATGAGGAACGAGCCGCCGCTGCCCCCGATGTCCCACGCCTGCTGGAGTGTCGCCAGTGCCGCACTTCGCTCTCGTGCCGGCACCCTGTCCACCACCAGGGACTGCATTCCCGGTTGGATGAGCCCAAAGCCTGCTCCGGCCAGAAATCCCGCAGACAGAAAAATCGTTCGATTATCAGCGGCCATCAGCATGAACATGGCCGCGGCCGTCAGAAAAAGCCCGGGCACGATTACAGCAGCGCGGCCGGCTCTGTCTGATACGGTGCCGCTGATCAACATGCTCAGCATGCTTGTTAGCGAAAACACCGTGAAGAACAGTCCTGGATTCCCCAGGACTCTCTCCACTGCGAGCAGCGGAAGAAACGTATTCACAGGCGCGGTAGTCAGGGTGTAGCTGAGGAAGATGATCGTCGGGAATATCGCGCCTCTGGCAATGAGCGGGATCTTGATATTGGGGTCAACCGATGAACGGGCCGACCCTGCGTTGATTTTGGCGGAGGACATACCCATGGCGAGGATCACGCCGAGAAAGCCGGCACCCGCGGAGAATAGGAAACTTGACGTGAACCCGAATCGGCCAAGAAGCCAGAACGCCAGCACCGGGGCGTACATATTTGATACTGAGATGGAGTTGCCCATGTAAGACATGGCCTCGGCTCGTCTCCGCTCGGGAGCCAGATCAGCGACGATGGTGCTGGTCGCCACGGGCGCGATTGCTAGGCCGATGCCCTGCAGAATACGGACGGGTACCAGCATCCACACGTTCGGCGCCGGTATGTAGAGAAGGCTCGCAATGGCGAACACGATCGTCCCCCAGATCACGATTCGCTTGGCGCCAAACTCGTAAGTCCAGCGGCCTGCGAAGGGCCGTATCAGCAGACCGACAAGCCCGAACGAGCCTACGACTATGCCCAGCTGCCACTCCTGGCCGCCCCTGTCCAGGACGTAGGGCGGAATGATCGTGAATAGCGAGGTGTAGCTGGCGAAGAGAAAGTGCGCGGTCAGGAGATTGAAGACGAAGTCGGGCGTCCATAGCTTGTTTGCCGACTTGTCGGGAATTGTTGGGGATGAGCTGGTTGCCATACGTTCCAATGTTCAGGATCAGACGGCCTTTGGCCGTCGCTCCCCTAAACATACTCCCTTCCGACCCTGTAGGCAACGAAAGCCGCGAGACTCCAGCTTAAAGTCACGAGTAACGAAGACGTTGCGTCGGAAGGTCTAATTTCCGCTTTACCGGACTGGGAAAGACCGACATGTTCCGGCGTCGAGACCCGTCCCTGGGGACTTCACGAAGCATCCGAGATAGCAAAGGGCGGGAAATCCTTCCCGCCCTTTGCTGGTCCCGTAGTCCGATTCGAAGGATAAACTAGTACGCGCCGGCCGCGCTCTCCGAGAATATTGGCTGGGGTTCGTCGGCGACGTCCATTGCCCTTGAGGCACTGTCAGAGGTGATGAGGCCCACGAGCCTGTCTTCGTCAACGACGGGCAGAAAACTGATCTGGTCGTCCAGCATGAGTATGAGTGCTTCACCTATGCCCGTTTCCGGATCCGCATACTCGGTGATGATCGACATGTGCCGGAAGACCTGACATTCCCATGAGACGTGGCCGTCGATCAGGCAACCAAGGACCATGTCCCTCTCGGTGATGATTCCCGCCGGAGCCTCGCCGTCGACTACGATCAGGCATCCCGTGCCGGCTTCACTCATTTGCTGGGCGGCCTGCGCAACCGTCTCTTCGAGACCGACGGTGCTAAATTTTGATTCCATTACCTGCGATACATCCAAAGCGAAACCTCCTACTACCTAACGAGGCGGCCTCCATGAGCTGACTACCTGGTCCGCCCTGCCCTTCGCTTTCCACCTGGACCATTCTGTTAAGCGGCGTGACGAAGAATCAACATATTGTGATTTCCATCACTATGAACTAGGGTACCACAGCTTGTGACTTCTGTCACGAGCCTACGCGGAATTAAAAGTATCGTCGGTTGTGATAATAAGGACACGAAAGACCTGAAGCATTCACCTCCTTTAGAGCATTGACAAGCCCCTTATCCGACGCGCTCGAAGATCGTTGCCACGCCTTGCCCTCCGCCGACGCACATCGTGACAAGGCCGAGCTCTCCGTCTCGCATTTCCATCTCCTCCATGAGCTTGACGGTCATGATGGCCCCCGTCGCGCCCACGGGATGTCCCAGGCTGATGCCGCTGCCGTTGACGTTTGTCTTGTCGTGGTCCATCTCCAATTCCCGCATGCAGTAGAGCGCCTGTGAGGCGAAGGCCTCGTTCAGCTCGACGAGGTCGATGTCGCCGATGTTCATGCCGGACTTTTCGAAGGCCTTGCGCACGGCAGGCACGGGGCCGATCCCCATTATGGCCGGGTCTACGCCCGCGATGCCCCTCGTATGCCACTTCAGCCTGGCCTTGATGCCAAGCTGCGCCGCCTTTTCCGCCGACATGAGCACCACGGCCGCCGCGCCGTCGTTGATGCCGGAGGCGTTTCCGGCGGTCACCGTGCCGTCCTTCTTGAACACCGGCCTGAGTTGAGCGAGCCGCTCCAACGTGGTGTCGGCCCTGGGGCCCTCGTCCGTATCGACGATTACGGGGTCGCCCCGTCTCTGCGGCACGCTGATCTCGACGATCTGGTCCTTGAACCGGCCGCTCTCGATGGCGTTGACGGCTCGCTGGTGGCTGGCCAGGGCCATCTCGTCCTGGTCCTCTCGGCTGACCTCGAAGCGGTCGGCGACGTTTTCAGCCGTGACCCCCATGTGATAGAGGTTTACCGGACAGCCAAGTCCTTCGATAAGCGCATCTCTCATATTAGGATGGCCCATCTTCAGTCCGTCGAAACGGGCCTCGTATCCCAGCAGGAATGGCACCTGACTCATGTTTTCGGTGCCGCCGGCGACGACGATTTCGACCTCGCCGGTGCGAACGAGCTGCGCGGCCATGTTGATGGCCTCGAGCCCGGACGAGCACTGTCGGTTTACGGCGATAGTCGGCGTCTCCTCGGGAATTCCGGCGCGCAAGGAGGAGAGCCGCGCGGCGTAGCCGGCCTCCTGGGACTGCAACGCGTTGCCCATCACGACCTCATCCACCTGGTCGGGCGTAATGCCGGCGCGCGCCACCGCCGCCTTGATCGCCTCCGCGCCTAGGTCGGCCGCCGAGACGTCCTTGAAGGCTCCGCCGAACCTTCCGACGGGCGTTCGAGCGCCGCTGACTAGCACTGCGTCCTGCATTTCAATGACTCCTTTCAGTGCCGCTGGAGTTGTACATATGAGGCCCTGAATCAATTCTTACGCTGAGGCATCGAGATATAGTATGGAATGCCATCGATGCCTTATCTCGAGTTCTGTCAGAATAACACTAATGTGCTAGGCCCGAAAGTCCGTTGCGCTTCTGATTCCCATAAATTGATGGGCCGTGCCTGCTATGGTATTCTTTGGACTGAAGTAGAACATGGGGTCGCCTAGTGTTTGTAATCGGAACGGCCGGTCACGTCGACCACGGCAAGTCCACCCTCGTAGAGGCGCTCACCGGCATTGACCCGGACCGCCTGCGCGAGGAAAAAGAGCGCGGCATGACCATCGACCTCGGCTTTGCCTGGCTGCAACTGCCCAGCGGCAACGAGGTCAGCATCATCGACGTTCCAGGCCACGAGCGCTTCGTCAACAACATGCTGGCCGGCATCGGCGGCATCGACATGGGACTTCTGGTCGTCGCGGCGGACGAGGCCGTCATGCCTCAGACCAGGGAGCACCTGGCCATCCTGGACCTGTTGCAGATACCCCGAGGCATGGTGGCGCTGACGAAAAAGGACCTGGTGGAAGACGAGTGGCTAGACCTGGTGTCGGCGGACATACTCGAGGTCTTGAAAGGCACCGTCCTCGAGGGCTCGGACATCTATCCCGTATCCGCCATAACGGGCGAGGGCCTGCCGGAGCTCATAGACGGCATCGACGGTCTGCTGGGCGAGGCGACTCCCAAAAGGGACGTTGGCAGGCCTCGATTGCCCATAGACCGTGCGTTTACGATATCGGGCTTCGGCACCGTCGTCACCGGCACCCTCATAGACGGCAGCCTGAAGGTGGGACAGGAGGTCGAGCTCGCGATATCCGGCAAGTCCACGCGCATCCGGGGAATTCAGACTCACCGCGAGAAGCAGGACGAGGCCTCTCCCGGCACGCGTGTGGCCGCCAATCTCATCGGCATCTCGCAGGACGAGATAAG
>JADFQF010000036.1 GCA_022561955.1 Chloroflexota bacterium
AAATGCGGGCCACCCGCCGATACAAACTCGGCAGGTGGCCCGCGTACAGTTATAGTCATTCATATCTTTCTAGCTCGATGAGCCGATTCTTGACGGGATTACCGATCTATTTTGCAACCCATAAAGAAAACTTCCCCGGACATATTGAAAAAAAGTAGCCCCAAAGTGTACGAGGCTGGGGAGATATATAGATGAGGGCGTATATCGCAAGGCGGCTGTTACTCTTCATACCGACGGCCTTTGGCGTGTCGGTGTTCATATTCTTGATGCTTCACGTCATACCCGGTGACTATGCTACTCAGCTGCTCATCGGCGGGCGCACTTCGCAGTTTATTGCAACCGAGGAAGACTTCGTACGAGTTCGTGAAAAGCTAGGTCTTAACGGATCCTTGCCTGAGCAGTACGCCAGGTGGGGCGGAAACTTCTTCCGCGGAGACTTTGGCACTTCATGGTCCAACCGAAGGCCAGTCCTCGATCGAATGTTGCCGAGGATAGCCTTGAGTGCCGAGTTGGCATTCCTTGCAGTGGTCCTGGCCGTAGTAATAGCCGTCCCAGGGGGCATAATCGCCGCTGTACGCAGGGACACCTGGGTAGATTACGTCCTCAGGTCCATAAGCCTGGGATTCGAGTCGGCGCCCAACTTCTGGCTCGCGTTGATTATCATCTTCGGACTCCTATGGATGTTCGATTGGATTCCGCCAATCTCGTACAGCGCTCCCTGGGAAGACCCGTGGATGAATTTCAAGACCCTGGTATTCCCCGCGCTGTTGGTTGGGGCTCGCAGCTCGGCGGGAATGCTTCGAATGACGAGGTCTTCGGTGCTGGAGGTCCTTCGTGAGGACTACGTACGGACCGCCGACGCAAAGGGCCTGGAGAAGCCCAGAGTACTCTTTGTACACGTCCTGCGAAATGCCCTGCTCCCGGTCGTGACCCTGGCCGGTTTCGAGGTCGTCATACTGATGGGTGGCCTGGTTGTCATCGAGTCGGTCTTTAACCTGCCGGGCATCGGCAAGCTTCTGGTCCAGGCTATCGCGGGTCGAGACTATCCCGTGGTGCAGGCAATCGTAATGTTCATCGCAGTCATCGTGCTAGTGTCAAACCTGTTCGTCGACATCTTATATTCATGGTTTGACCCACGAATTCGATACACGTAAAAGGATGCTGCGTGAACAGCGACGCAGCCAAAAGGACTCCAGATGGCCGGTAGCTCTGAGATAACTCGTGAACAGGTTATAGCCTTAACCGGACGCAAGCGTGCGAGCTTTTTCCAGCAGACCCGTTACTATTTTCGCACCAAGCCACTGGGAGCCGTCGGCGTCTTAATTGTCGTATTCGTCGGACTGGTTGCTCTCTTCGCCCCTCTGATTGCACCCTTTGAATACCAAAGCCAAGACTACGATTCGCTGCTCTTTGGACCGAACCTTACGAACTTCTTCGGCACGGACCAGTTCGGCAGAGATATATTCTCCCGTATTGTAGCGGGCGCCAGAATTTCTCTGCTGGTGGGATTCTCCGCTGTAATCGTCGGCACCGGTCTGGGGGCCGCCCTTGGGCTGGTCTCTGGATATCTCATGGGGAAGTTCGATGCCATTGTCCAGCGCTTTGTAGATATGTGGATGTCCTTCCCGGACCTGATTCTGGCACTGGTCATTGTAGCGGTGTTCGGAAATACGCTGACGAACGTAATCCTGGCCATCGCCGCGACGATCATGCCGCGAGGTGTGCGGGTCCTCCGCTCCTCCACCATCGCGCTGCGTGAATCGGACTACGTAATGGCGGCCATCGCCATTGGCGCAACGAGCCCCAGGATTATCTTGCGCCATATTCTGCCCAACGCCGTGGCGCCATTTTTGATCATAATGTCCTCGATGTTCGGCACCGCGATACTGACCGAGGCAGGACTGAGCTATCTTGGCCTGGGCGTCTCGGAGCCCTTCCCGTCGTGGGGAAGAATGGTGACGATCGCCGCTCAATATGCCGCAACCGCACCCTGGATAGTAATATTCCCAGGGCTTGCGATCATGATCACCGTGATGGGCTTCGCCTTCGCGGGCGACTCCCTCAGAGACATATTCGACCCGAAGCTACGTGGGGAATAGCCCCTCCCCGCTCCTTAGAACTATCTAACCGGAGGCCTACTTGCGCAGCATAGACATTCACGCCCATCACATTCCACAAGGATACATTCAGGCTTCGAAACGAGGCGAGGAGTGGCACGGGCTCAAACCCGGAGAGGTGGGCGTCGGGCCAAGGCCGTCCTGGAACGCCGAGCGGCGCATCGCGGACATGAACTCCCTTGGCGTGGATGTTCACGTCGTCTCCACCGGCAGCCCCATGTATTTCTACGACCGCGATGCCGGCTTTACGACGGGTCTGGCCCGCGCCTGCAACGACGAGGTCGCGCAGATGACGAAGGACTACCCCGAGCGTTTCTCCGGTCTAGCGACATTGCCCATGCAGGACATAGGCGCTTCCATCGCCGAGCTGGAGAGATGCATGACGGGCCTGGGCATGAAGGGCGCGATGATCGACGACACGGTCAACGGCGAAAGCTACGATGAGGACAAGTTCCTCCCCTTCTTCAAGGCGGCGGAAGAGCTTGGCGCGATGCTTCTGATCCATCAGCGGCCGGGGCAGACCGTCGTCAGGGAGCGGTCAACCAGGTACCACATGCCCAACACCATAGGCAACCTCGTCGACCGGACGGTGACGTTCGCGTCCCTGGTCTTCGGCGGGGTAATGGACAAGTTCCCAGACCTGCGCGTATGCCTGTCCCACGCCGGCGGCTATACGTGCTTCGGCATCGGACGCATGGACCACGGTTGGAAGGTGCGGCCCGAGGCCAGGGTAAATATACAGCGGCCGCCCAGCACATACCTGAGAAACTTTTACTACGACTGCCTAACACACAGCGAGGAGTCGCTGCGTTTCGTCATCGACGCCGTCGGTGTGGACAGGGTCGTCTTCGGGACCGACTGGCCCGCCGACATGGCCATCGACTGGTCGGCTTCGTGGGTGCTCGGACTCGAGAGCCTGACGACGGAAGAAAAAGAGGCCATCCTCTGGAAAAACCTCGAAGGTCTGCTCAATATATAGTCGGTTAGTTTAGGAACCTGGTGTCGGTTAAGATCGAGGCATTCCACAGTCGGCGCCTGTAGGCCGCTTGGCGCGAAGAATCCAGAACGGGAACGGTAGTTCAAGTCGGAATCGGGGAAGCTGTTCGGATAGCGGGTTTAGCTCGGTCTTGAGGGACGGCACCGAATACAAAAAAACGTTGGATTAGAGGAAGCCAAAAAATATGCGGACGATCGATATACATGCCCACCTGACGCCCCAGTGCTTTCAGAACGCCGTGCTCAATGGCAGGGACTTTCACGGCATGACCTCGGCCTCCGGTGAGCTGTTCAATCCCAGAAATGCCTGGACGCCCGAGCAGCGCATCGCCGACATGGACTCGCTGGGCATAGACGTGCAGGTCGTCACCACCAACGTATCCTTTTACAACTATGACAAAGACATTGCGATGGCGACCGCCGTAGCTCGTGATTGCAACGACGAGATAGCCCAGATGATGAAGGACTATCCCGACCGCATTTCCGGCCTTGCCAACGTCCCCATGCAGGACATCGACGCGGCCGTCGCGGAGATGGAACGGGCGATGACGCAGCTTGGCATGAAGGGCGTCATGATAAACGACCACATAAACGACGTGACCTTCGATGACGAGAGGTTCTACCCGTTCTGGAAGGCGGCCGAAGAGCTGGGGGCGTTCATCCTCATACACCAGTCGCGGCCCACGGTGGTCACGCCTCGCCTCGATCGATACCACCTGCCCAACAGCATCGGCAATTTGACGGACCGGGCGATAACCTTCGCCACCTTCGTTTTTGGCGGCGTAATGGACAAGTTCCCCGACCTGAGGGTGTGCCTGTGCCACGGCGGAGGTTACACCTGCTTCGGCATCGGCAGGATGGACAGGGGCTGGGAGGTACGCCCGGAAGCCAAGGTGAACATAAGCAAGCCACCCAGCGAGTACCTCCGAAGTTTTTACTACGATTGCCTGACCCATAGTGAGCCTGCCCTGCGCTACCTGGTCGACACCGTTGGCGCGGACAGGGTCGTGCTCGGCACGGACTGGCCCGCGGACATGATGCTGGACTGGCCCGTGGCCTGGGTGCTGAGGATGGAGAGCCTCTCCCAGGAAGAAAAAGAGTTGATATTGTGGAAGAACCTGGAAGAGCTACTCGGAATTTAGAGCCGGGTCGGGATATGCCCGAAGGAAAAAACGGTTAGGAGTCACCTGTAAATATGCGAACCATCGACATACACGCACATATATCTCCGGAGGGATACCTTCGGGCGGTCGAAAAGGGCGAGGACTGGTACGGCACGCGCGCCGACTCGGTGGCCCAGCACGCCTACAATCCCAGGACCACCTGGACTCCGGAGCAGCGTCTGGCAGATATGGACTCGCTGGGCATAGACGTCCACGTACTATCGACGGGCGCCTCTTTCTACAACTACGACAAGGACGCCGACACGGTCGCCAAGATGTCCCGCGAGGCGAATGACTACGTTTCGCAGCTTACCAAGGACCACCCTACCCGCTTCGCCGGTCTCGCCAACCTGCCCATGCAGGACGTGAAGGCATCGGTCGCGGAGCTCGAGCGTTCCATGACTCAGCTCGGCCTAAAGGGCGCAATGATCGGCGATCACGTCAACGGAAAGACGTACGACGACCCGGAGTTCCTGCCCCTGTGGAAGGCGGCCGAGGAGCTGGGGGCGGTGTTGCTTATTCACCAGGGCGGAGGGACCATAGTCAACCAGCGGTCAAACAAGTACCATCTGCCAAACTCCATCGGCAACCTGGCGGACCGCACGGTGACGTTCGCCTCCTTCGTCTACGGCGGCGTCATGGACAAGCACCCCAATCTCAGGATCTGCCTGTCTCACGGCGGCGGCTACGTCTGCTTCGGCATCGGGCGAATGGACAGGGGCTGGCAGGTAAGGTCCGAGGCCAGGGAGAATATTCAGCTGCCGCCGAGCACGTACCTGCGCAACTTTTACTACGACTGCCTGACCCACAGCGAACCGGCGCTTCGCATGCTCATCGACACCGTGGGCGTAGACCGCGTGCTGTTTGGGTCTGACTGGCCGTTCGACATGGCCATCGACTGGCCCGTCGCCTGGCTTCTGGGACTGGAGAGCCTGACCCAGGAAGAGAAGGACGCGATCCTGTGGAAGAATCTCGAGGAATTGCTGGGAATCTAGCCGTCGGTTGACGGCAGGCATCTGTCCGGCGGAGACTCGCCGCGCGTATTCTCGGCGGCAGACAAACGTCGCACCCGCGAGTCATACGACGATATTGCCCATCCGGTCGTCCACCGCGGGAGGGACGGCAGCCAAGGTGAACACATGCGCTCAATAGATATTCATGCCCACATAGTTCCGGGCAACGCCACGGGCCTCAAGAACGGCGGCGAGTGGCACGGCTACACCATGATCGAGGAGTCCGGGCGGACCTTCCTGTTGAGGGACGGCAAACGCTTCTGGCTTCATCCCAAGTTCTTGATGACCCCCGAGCAGCGCCTGGAGGAGATGGACTCCATAGGCGTGGACGTCCATGTCCTGTCGACGTGGACACAGCTCTATAACTACGACCTGCCCGTTGAGCTCGGCGTCGCGACGTCGAAGGACTGCAATGACTACGTGGCCGGCCTCACCAGGCAGTGGCCGAGCCGATTCGCAGGGCTGGCCACGCTCCCTATGCAGGACGTGGAGGCGGCCATCGCGGAGCTGGAGCGCTCCGTGAACGAGCTCGGCCTCAAGGGCGCTCAGATCAACGACCACATCAACGGTCACTGCCTGGACGAGCCCCAGTTTCTGCCGTTCTGGGCTGCGGCCGAACGTCTTGGAGCGCTGATTCTTTTCCATCAGGTCGAAAACGATACCGTAGTCAATAACCTTACCAGCAGCTACAACCTCGGCAACAGCATCGGCAACCTGGCCGACCGCACGGTGACCTTTGCCTCGCTCGTCTACGGCGGCGTCATGGACAGGCACCCGGACCTGAAGGTCTGTTTCTCCCACGGAGGCGGCTATGCGACATTCGGAGCCGGGCGGATGGACAGGGGATGGCAGGTGCGCCCCGAGGCCAGAGTAAACCTCCACAAGCCACCCAGCGCATACCTGAGCAGCTTTTACTACGACTGCCTTACTCACAGCGAGTCCGTATTGCGCTTCATGATCGACACCGTGGGTGTGGACCGCATCATGCTGGGGAGCGACTGGCCATTCGATATGGGGATCGACTCTCCGGCGGAGTGGGTCAATGGCCTGGCGAGCCTGACTCGGGATGAAAAGGACGCTATTCTCTGGAAGAACCTGGAAGCCCTGATGGGGATATAGAGATTGATCAGAGACCGTGTCCTCGAAAGAGCGGACAACTGACTATGGATTCAGACGAGGATACTATTGGGGAGACCAACGGGCGGATACCGGCCCTCGCGTCCAGGTACCTGACGCCGGACCAGAAGTCTCTCGTCGAGACCGTCCGGGACCTTTCGCAGGAGCGGTTCGTCTCCAGGGCAGCCCGGTACGACGCCGATTCGGCCTTCCCCACGGAAAACTACCGGGACCTCCATGAAGCGGGCCTGCTGGGCCTGACCATACCCAAAAAGTACGGCGGCCTCGGCGTGGACAACCTTACCTACGCCCTGTGCGTCGGGGAGATCGCCCGAGGCTGCTCCGCCACCGCCCTCACCTTCAATATGCACTCGACCATACTCACGTTCATAGATGAGCTTGGTACGGAAGAGCAAAAGCAGTTTTACTTCGAAGAGGTCGCGAAGAACGGCAAGCTGGTCGCTTCCATAACCAGCGAGCCGGACTCCAGCTTTCGGGATAAGTACGTCCTGCGCACCTCATTCACTCCCACCGACGACGGCTATCACGTGGAGGGTCTGAAGCACTTCTGCTCCCTGGGAGATTCGGCCGACTACTATTTTCTGACGGGCATGATGGAGGGAACGTCCACGGCCAAGGAGGGCCTGATGTCGGCCCTGGTTCCCCGGGCAGACTCGGGAATCAAAGTCGAGCGCAGATGGAACGCCACGGGGATGCGAGGCACGGTCAGCCACACGATCAGGTACGACACCGTGGTGAAAGCATCTCAGATCGTAGGGCCGCCCGGCGGGTTTCTCACCGTTGACCTCTCCCGCTTCTCGCTCGGCTACGCGGCGACCTACCTCGGCATAGCCGAGACCTCCTTCGATTTCATCGTCGAGTACGCGAAATCCAGAAGCCTGTCGTCGTCGACCGCCGCCATGAGCGAGGGTGTGGTGACGCAGAGCACAATAGCAGAGATGGGCACGTCAATCCGGGCGGCCAAGCTGCTGCTCTGCGAGACAGCCGTCGTCAGGAATACGGACGATACCGAAGCAAAGACCCTTGCGACCACTCAGGCCAAGTATCTCTGTGCGGAGGTGGGCGTAAGGGTCACGGAGCAGGCCATGCGGCTGGCCGGCGGGCGTGGTTTCCTCAGGGACATGCCTCTGGAGCGCTGGCATCGGGACGCGCTGGCCGGGCCCGTCATGCCGCCCTCAAACGAGCGATGCCTGGAGACCATCGGCAAGATCTACTGCGGTCTTCAGGCCGCCAACTTTGAGTTCAGATAGGGCTACAAATCGAGGGTGGTCACGAGCTATTCCGTGAAGCCAAGCCTTTAGGCTCGGGCGCCGACGTCTAAGTAACTATCTCGAAAAGGAGGACGCCTTGTTGCCGCCCACCCTCTGGGGTTTTTGTTCCTGGGGGCACATCCCCCAGGCCCTCTGCCAGAGGAGGATAGCCCCCTCTGGACTCCCCCATGACCATTTTGAGATAGTTTCGTAGTAATCTCGTTCCCGGCGCTGTCCCTCCAAGAAGCTGCGTGACCTATGAACGATTTGACCGCGATTTCGAGTGCAACTATAATCGAGCCTACGTTTAGGCGGCCTCGTACCCGGTATGCTGAGATGAATTTGTGACGGCTGGCCCGACGGCTTAAGCTCACCAACTGTCTCACGGAGAATTGTTTCTGATTTTAGATACGAACCGCGACTATTCCAACGACCAAAACGGCCATGGCGGTGACGAGACAATATGAAGGCAATGGTCCTCGAGAAATACTCGGAGCGACTGCAATTGCGAGACCTCCCCGACCTCGAGCCGGGACCCCAGGATGTGGTCGTACGGGTAAGGTCCAACGGCATCTGCGCTACCGACCTGAAGATGATAGACGGGCTGGTTTCCACCGTGACGCTTCCGCACATCCTGGGCCACGAGGCGGCCGGGGAGGTGACGAGCCTGGGGCATGAAGTGAGGGGGCTCAACGTCGGAGACCACGTGACGGTGTACCCGACTCATGGGTGCGGGTACTGTGACGCGTGCCGCACGGGATTCGAGAATCGCTGCCTGGACGCGCCTCGTACCGGTTTTGAGATCGACGGCGGCTACTCGGAGTGCCTGGTGACGCGGGGTAGAAACGCCGTCAAGATCGATAGCAACGTGCCCTTTGATGAGGCGTCTGTTCTACCTGACGCCGTGGCAGCACCGTACCATGGCTTGGTAGAGCGGGCCAAAGTCACGGGAGGCGAGACGGTCGTGGTCGTAGGCGTCGGCGGACTTGGAATACACGCTGTCCAGATAGCTCAAATCATGGGCGCCCGAGTAATCGCGGCAGACGTAGTGCCTGACAAACTGAAGGCCGCCGAAGATTTTGGTGCTGAGACCGTGCTCGCCGGTGGAGACGAGCCGTTGTCATCACACGTGAAAGCCCTGACAGATGGAAAGGGCGCCGATGTCGTCGTGGAGTGCGTCGGCGGAGAGCGCGTCAGCGGGATACTGGACGAGAGCATCGAGTGCCTCAGGTTGGGCGGCAGACTGGTTGTGCTGGGATATGCCTACGGCCAACCGCTCTCGGTAGACAGCGCCGATCTGATATACGGCCAATTCAGCATTCTGGGCTCCCGAGCCTCCTCACTGCAGGACGTCGTGGAGGTCGTGAAGCTCACGGAGAGCGGC
>JADFQF010000037.1 GCA_022561955.1 Chloroflexota bacterium
CAGTAACGGAAAACTTCGTGTTCTTGGGACGCAGGTGAGGGGTGCCGGTTCCGGATAATCCGGATTCGAGGCCGTACCGCAAAATCAGCGTAGACACGGGCTTGCGGCGGCTGCCAAGCGCTCCATCCATCCCGCCTGTGCAGCCTAGTCCGATCCCTTGACGATTTCGAAGCGGTAGATGCTGCCGTCAAAGCAGCAGGCGTACAGTTCCTTCTTCGCGTCCTCGCCGAACGAGGCGATGTACTTGCGCTGCTCGTGGGCCATCAGTTCGTTGCCGATGACTTTCTTCTTCTTGACGTCGTAGGTCAGGCCCCAGATGCGGCCGGTAAAATAATCCGCGTACACATAGACACCCACCAGCTCTTTCAGTTTTTTGCCCCGGTAAACGTAGCCGCCGGTGATGGAGATACCCTTGGCGCGGTCGTATTCGGCGACAGGGTCAATCATCTTGTCTGTCTTCTTGCCGCCGCGGTAGGCGTGTTTGCCCTCGCGCTTGTTCCAGCCATAGTTGCCGCCCTTGACGATGATATCGACCTCTTCCCACCCGTTCTGGCCGACATCGGCGCCCCAGAGCAGCCCCGTCTCGCGGTCAAACGACATGCGCCAGATGTTACGCAGGCCATAAGCCCAGATTTCAGCGCGCGCACCTTTGCGCCCCACGAAGGGATTGTCCTTCGGCACTTTGTAGCGTCCGGCGTCGTCCAGGCCGGCAACGTCGATGCGCAGAATCGAGCCCAGCAGGGTCGCCGTGTTCTGTCCATTGCCGGCGGGGTCACCGGAGCTCCCGCCGTCTCCCAGGGCGACATACAGGAAGCCGTCGGGGCCGAAGGCGATCTGCCCGCCGTTGTGGTTGCGAAACGGCTGCGGTACCTCGAGAATCACGACCTCACTGGACGGGTCCACCTTTCCCCGCCTTCCCACATCGGCCGCGAACCTCGAGATTACCGAACGCCTGGGACCGGGGGCCGTGTAATAGACGTAGAAGTAGCCGTTTTCCGAAAACGTCGGGTCGAAGGTCAACCCGAGCAGTCCCTCTTCGTTACCCCGGTCCTCGACCCTCTTACGTATATCCAGGAACTCCTTGGCCTGGTTTGCCGCCGGGTCCTCGGAAAAGGCCAGGATGCGTCCCTCCTGCAGCGCAACATACAGGCGGTCGCCGATACCTTTGGGAAAGGCCATCGCCGTCATTCGCCGCATGGAGAGCTCAGGAAAGGCCTCCCGCACCGCAAGCTCGGACAGCGGGCGGGCCACGGGAGGCGATGGGGGCACCGGCGTCGCAGTGGGTGGCGCTATCGTCGGCGTTGGCGACGCTGGGGCAGCCGGCCGCGATACCGCCGTGGGAGACGGGTTGGCCGTTGGCGTCGCAGGACCCGGAGGCGCGGGCACTTGGGCCGACGGCGTGGGCGTAGACGGGGCTATTGTGGGAGTCGGGTCGGCCGGAAGACGCTGAGCCGCCCGCGATTCTGAAAAATCGGCCCCGCTTCCGACGGGCGCGGCCGGAACAGTCCCGCTGCAGGCTACCGCAACCACGAGCATTAAGACGGCGGGCCAGAGCATTTTCATGTCGAGGATCATAACCCTACTTCACCACCCGGAAGTAGTATAATCGCCACTGTTAATCCGGTCTTGCCGAAAGACCGCATGTGTGTCGGTGATTCGATGTCGACGAGTGAACTGAAATGCCTCAGCCCAGATCAAAAAAACAGGCCGGCACGGGTTTGGATAGGCGTCGGCGCGGTGCTGGGGCTGCTGGGCGTAGTGGCCGGAGCGGCCGGAATCCACGTCCTAAAGGGTAGCCTCGACGACGGCGCTCTGGGCACGTTCGAGACCGCGGTGCGCTTCCAGATGTACCACGCCTTTGCCCTGCTCTTCACGGGGCTGCTGGCCGACCGGTGGCGCTCACGCTGGACGGATGCCGCCGGCTGGCTGTTCGTTCTAGGCGTTTTGGTCTTCAGCGGCAGCCTGTACGGGCTTGCCCTGTCCGGCATCGGCGTCCTCGGAGCCATCGCGCCCCTGGGCGGGCTCTCGCTAATCCTGGCCTGGGGTGCTCTGGCCGTCGCGGCGCTGCGAAGGAGTTGAACGTTCGAAAGGGGGATTAGGATGATTACCGGCTTGAACCACTCGGGCCTCGTCGTCGAGGACCTGGAAAGGTCCATCCACTTCTATCGGGATGTTATCGGCCTCGATCTCGTCCGGAGTATCGACAGAGACGGCGGGCCCATATCCGATGTCGTCGGATACGAAAACACCCATCTCAAAGGCGCGATGCTGAGTCTGAATGACGGGCACCTCATCGAGCTTATACAGTACGTCCGTCCCGAAGCGGCCGAGAGGCCAACGCAGGAGAGGGCCGTGCTTGGCGGCTCGCACATCGCCTTCAACGTAGACGATATCCAGAAGACCATGGACGAGCTGATTAGCAACGGAGCAAAGCAGCTCAATCCGCCCGTGGAGACCGCGCCGGGACGGAAGGTCTGCTACATGCAGGACCCCGACGGCAACTGGATAGAGCTGCTGGAGATAAACGAGTAAGCAGGTCTTCTAGCCGACGCCTAGCAACTCGATGGGGTTTTCTTTAACCAGCATGGATACGTCTTCGGACTTCATGCCTGCGTCCAGGAGGGCGCTTATCGCCATGCGCATGCCCTCGGCCGGAGGCGGGTTCATCCACTGGCCGAAGTCGGTCGTCAAGATGCAGCTGTTCACCCCCAGAGACTGAATAGTCCCAACCAGCTCCTTGGGCGTCATCGTTCCCCTGGAAGGCATGCAGGCAAGAAAGGTGTACTCGAGGTAAGCGCCCAGCGAGGCCATTTCCCGCTGCTCGTCCCGGCTGGCGACGCCGTGGGGATGCGTGGCGATCATGCGCCGCACTCCCCTACTCTTGGCCTCTTGGAAGAGCGCCAGCGCCTCCGCCGGTGACACATGACCGGACGCCAATACCATGTCGTACTGACTGATGAGGTCCAGTACGTCTAAGACCTCGGGCTTTAGCTTATCGTCGTCGTCGAAAAGGCTTATGCCCGGTCCCCGGCCAAGGTTCTTCAGCCAGTGGTCGGCGGTGAAGGTCGGCATCCAGACGACCCTGGCATCGAGCTTGGCGGCGGTCTCCACGGCGTCCGGGTTCAGACCGCCCATCGCCCGGTTCAAGGTCACCGAGCCGATGACGTCGAGGCCTGGATACATCTGGTTCAGCGCGTACGTCAGCGGCGCGGTCACGTACTCGTGGGACTTCAGCACGAATCCGCCCATCTCGGCCTCGTAGGCCACGCGAGCGGTCTCGATGGCGTCGAGCCGCCTCTCCTGGTTGGCGTCGGGCGCCGCGTGTACGTGAAGGTCGTAGGAGCCCTTCAGGATCTCATCGACGAGTGTATTCATAACGGGTGCTCTGCGTCCTTAATTAGTCCCGCCTTGGAGATGGGCCAGCCTAGTGTACAATACAGGTTAATGTGCCTGCACGGCCCCGTGAGTCGGGCACCCTAACTCTAATGGAGGCGAACAATTGCTCAAGAAATTTGGGCGCACTACGAAGATCAATCAAGACCAGGAAGGCCGCGAGGTCCCACCCGGTCAGTTCGTGACGGATAAATTTCCGGTATTGACGTACGGGTCGATTCCAAAGATCGACATGGACACGTGGCAGTTCAAGATTTTCGGCCTGGTGGACGAGGAGGTGACTCTGGACTGGCGGCAGTTCAACGACGTGGGCAAGATAACTATAGACGCCGAGTTTCACTGCGTCACTCAGTGGAGCAACCTGCAAAACACCTGGGAAGGCATTTCCTTCAATGACCTGGCCAAGCTGGTCAGGCCGAAGCCGGAAGCCAAATTTGTCATGATTCACTGCTTTGGGGGCTACACGACCAACCTGCCGCTGGACGTCGTTGCCGACGACGACGTGCTGTTCGCCTTCAAGCACGACGGCGAGCCGCTCACGCCCGATCACGGAGCGCCTCTGCGCTTCATCGTGCCGAAGCGGTACGCGTGGAAGAGCGCCAAGTGGGCGAACGGCATCGAGTTCATGGATAAGAACGTACCCGGCTTTTGGGAGACGCGGGGCTACCACATGGACGGCGACCCGTGGAAGGAAGAGCGCTTCTGGAACGGGTTGGGTTAGCGTTTCCCGGCCGGGTGATCGCACTGCGGTGACCGCCGTCGAGGGCATTGTACGGCCCTGATCGTCGAATCCAATGGCCTGAAGTAGGACAAAAAAAGTCCCCTCTCCCGCCTGAGTCGGAAGAGGGGACTCGTACGTTCAGCGTTAATCTAAGAAGCCTGTCGGCTGCGCCGAAAAATGCCTACGCGACCTTCTTCTTCAACGCCGCGGGCATGGAGAAGACTCCGTTGGTCTTGTCGATATCGACCATGTACCCGCACTGCAGGCACTCCCGGTACTCGCCGTACATATCGCGATTGGCGATAACATCGCCCTTACATCTAGGACACGCTTTCAGGTATAACAATTGCTCAACCTCCTTTGGTTCTTCCCCACCCCACATCTGAGTACGATTTTGTACGTTGCTGTTTGGATGCGGTGCTCAGGATTACAGGTTCATTTTTGGACTTCAATCGAAAGATGTCTCTATGATTATGGGATTATATAACTTGACACGCTCTATATCAACCCTTAAAATATGTATTGACTTGTGAAACTCCCTCGGCGCCGATGAAAGGCTCCAACGGGGAACCGCGCAAGCCTTCCCGATCCTTACTATTGAAAACGACGAATCAGCTCATAGGTTAGCGAGAGCGTAGCGTCGGACCAGGCGAGCAGGCAGATATGACCGGAAGAAGAATTGAACAGAAAGACTATGAGGGGGTTTACATC
The DNA here is from genome assembly GCA_022561955.1 of Chloroflexota bacterium. The sequence continues at coordinate 4,826 of JADFQF010000037.1, forward strand.
ATAAGTGTAGCCGCCCGCATACTGGAGATGCACCCCCAGACATTGCGAAAGTACGAGCGAATCGGCCTCGTCCGGCCTTCCCGCACGGTGGGGATGCTCCGGCTCTACTCCGAGGAGGACGTGGCCCGGCTCCGACTCATAAAGCACCTCGTCGGCAATCTGGGGCTAAACCTTGCAGGCGTGCAATTGGCTGTGCAAATATTCAATCAGACGGTCCACATGAAAGACCTGCTCCGGACCCTGGAAGGAGACAAGCTAAAGGCATCTCTCGACGAAGACATGAACGAGGTGCTTGAGCTACTGCAAGGCAGACTGCGATAATGTCCTTCGTGACGGCGGAGTAAATATCATGGAAGAGCAGCAGGCCGAGAATGACGGCCCCGTGAATAGCGACGAGCAGCGCGAGGCCATTCCGGACGAAGCGCCGGACGAGGCTTCCTCAATGAAGGCCGAGATGGAGGAGGCGCTGCGGGAAAAAGAGCAGTTCAAGGTGATGGCGCAGCGGGCACAGGCCGACCTCGACAACTATCGAAAACGCGCGGCCGATGAGCAGAGCGAAATCCGACGAAACGCCGGCTCGACGCTGCTCCTGAAGTTTCTTGGCATCGTAGACGACATCGACCGCGCCATCGAGCTGATGCCGGAGGACGTTGCCGGGTCGGGTTGGGTGGATGGCCTGGAGCTTATCCAACGCAATATGAAGAGCATTTTGGACTCTGAGGGTGTCGAGAAGATCGAGGCCAAGGGACAACGCTTCGAGCCCTGGGAACACGAAGCCGTCACATACCAGGAGACCCCGGACGGGGAGGACGGCATGGTGATAGACGTATTTCGAGAGGGATACAAACTTCACGACAGAGTCCTTCGGGCGGCACAGGTAGTTGTTTCCAAGGCCCCAGCGCAAATTGAAGAGACAGAAACATCCGAACAGGAGACGGAATAATGCCCAAGATACTAGGAATCGACCTCGGAACGACCAACTCGTGCATGGCTATCATCGAAGGCGGCGAGCCACGGGTCATCGAGAACTCCGAGGGCGGCAGGACTACGCCGTCGGTAGTAGCCATCAACACGCGGTCCGGCGAGCGCTACGTGGGCACCACGGCGAAGCGTCAGTCCGTGACCAACCCCGAAAACACCGTGTATTCCGTGAAACGCCTCATGGGACGCCGCTTCAGTGACGAGAGCGTAATTAAGGACACATCGCTGCTGCCCTACAAGATAGTTGAGCACACAAACGGCGACGCCAGCGTCCAGATGGGGGACAAGACCTACGCCCCTCCGGAGATCTCGGCGATGGTCCTCCAGAAGATGAAGCAGGACGCCGAGGCCAAGCTGGGCGAGACGATTACCCAGGCGGTCATCACCGTGCCGGCGTACTTCAACGACAGTCAGCGCAACGCCACAAAGGACGCAGGGCGAATAGCGGGCCTGGAGGTGCTGCGGATCATCAACGAGCCGACCGCGGCGGCGCTGGCCTACGGGCTGGAGAGCAAGGCGGAGGAGACGATCGCCGTCTACGACCTCGGCGGCGGCACCTTCGACATAACGATACTCCAGATCGGCGAAGGCGTCTTCGAGGTCAAGGCCACCAACGGCGACACGCATCTCGGTGGAGACGACTTCGACGAGCGCATCGTCGAATGGATTACCGAGGAGTTCAGGCGCGAGCAGGGCATCGATCTGAAGGAGGACCGCATGGCCCTTCAGAGGCTGCGCGAGTCGGCGGAGCGCGCCAAGATCGAGCTCTCGACGCTAATGCAGACCGAGGTAAACCTGCCCTTCATCACCGCCGACGCATCGGGTCCCAAACACCTGGTCATGACCCTCACGCGCTCCAAGCTGGAGCAGCTAGTCGGCAATCTAGTGCAAGAAACCGTCGGGCCGTGTAAGCAGGCCCTGACCGACTCGGGCGTCTCCCCGAGCGACATAGACGAGGTAATCCTGGTGGGCGGCATGACGCGGATGCCCGCCGTACAGAAGGCCGTCGTAGACCTGTTTGGCAAGGAGCCTCATCAGGGGGTGAACCCCGATGAGGTGGTAGCCGTGGGCGCCGCTATTCAGGCGGGCGTGCTACAGGGCGAGGTACAGGATATCCTGCTGCTGGACGTCACGCCGCTCAGCCTGGGCATCGAGACCCTTGGCGGCGTCTCCACCCCTTTGATCACCCGGAACACGACGATTCCCACGTCCAAGAGCGAGACGTTTACGACCGCCGCGGACAACCAGCCCAGCGTCGAGGTGCACGTCGTTCAGGGCGAGCGCAGCATGGCGGTCGAGAACAAGAGCATCGGACGCTTTATCCTGGACGGCATCTTGCCCGCGCCCCGCAGTATGCCGCAGATCGAGGTGACGTTCGACATAGACGCCAACGGCATCCTGAACGTGTCCGCCAAGGACAAGGGCACCGGCAAGGAGCAGCGCATAACGATTACCGCCAGCTCCGGCCTGTCTCAAGACGAGATCGAGAAGATGGTCAACGACGCCGAGCAGCACGCGGAAGAGGACCGGAACAAGCGTGACGAGGTCCAGTCCCGAAATTCAGCCGAAAACGGGGTCTATTCCGCTGAGAAGCTGCTTCAAGACAACGCAGACAAGATAGACGAGGACCTCAAGAAAGAGGTCGAGGACAAGATCGCGGCCGTTCGTACCGCCCTGGAAAGCCAGGACGTAGCTGCGATAAATGCGGCTTCCCAGGAGCTCCAGGAATCGCTTCAAAAGGTGGGCCAGGCCGTATACAGTCAGCCGGGCGGACCCGGAGAGGCCCCACCATCGTCGGACGATGGAGAACCACCCGAGGGTACGGTCGAGGGCGAGTTCCGCGAGGTCTGATCACCGGGATTGTACAGAGGGCTCCCCGAGCAGTCGGGGGGCCCTTTTCTTAGGTCAGGGGTGAGGAACCCTTAATTTGGGTACATATCGTAGTGACGGGCAGACGGCCAGGCACTATGGGTGATCGAAGAGTAAACATGGACATAATCTGGGGTACGAAAGCCGCGGCAAGCGACGCGTGGGCAGGCACTGTCCTCGGCGCGCTCATCAGCCCGGGCCACCGAAGAATCACCCATCTGCTGATTCGACAGGGCCTCGTATTCAGACGCCGTATCGCCATTCCCATAGACAAGGCGGCTCGCAGCGACGCCGATGCCGTATATTTCGACATGGCTTCATCTGAAATGCGTGCAATGCGGTCGGAGGATGTCTCGGACCTCTCGTTGAGTCGTAGGACCCGGGTCGAGTTCCACGGCGGCAGGAGACCCCACGTGAAGGGGATTCGCATTTCCGATGAGGACGGGGGCCTGACCCACCTGGTGCTCAGCGGTTTGATTGGAGAGGACCGTCTCCTTCTTTCGCTTCGAGGGGTTGGCGAGCTAGATGGGGACATTGTCGCCATTAACGACGACGCCCTGGAGCCCGACGACCTGCCTTCCTACCGGCGGGACATGGATATCAAAAGCGACGCGTGGGAGGCACTATACGCCTCTGGATACGTCTCGCCGACGGACCTGCATGGTATCGAGATCGCCGTGGCCGAAGGCCGGGCCATGCTTACGGGCAATGTTCGCGCACGAGATGCGGCCGAAGACATCGGCGTCTTATTGCAAAACGTGGATGGCATCCTTTCGGTCGAAGACGGGATTGTCAGCGACAGGGAGCTCGAAATGGGCCTGACTGCGCTTCTGGCGAAAGAGCACTGGGACATCAGCGAGCGGCTGCTCGTGCACTCCCAGTTGGGCCGCATCGAAATCAGCGGACCTGCGCCCGAGGATGCCTCCATGCCTGCGATCATGCAGCTTGTGCGCTCGATGCCCGGCGTGCGGGAGGTCGAGCACAAACCGGCAACCGCGAATGCCTTCCCCGGTGTGCCCGAGCAGGAAGCATCGGAAGCGAGACCTCGGTAACTATCTCACGAAGATGGTTCGACGAGCTCTCCGCAGAGGCGGAACGCTCCAAGGAGTCGGGCACCACGAACGGAGAAGGTTCTTTCTGCCGGTTCGTCCCGTCGGACTCCTGAATTCGAATGTCGCTGGACTCTCCGACTCCTAAGTAACTATCTCAAAAAGGAGGACGCCTTGTTCCCGCCCGCCCACCCTCTGGGTTTTTTGTTCCTGGGGGCACATCCCCCAGGCCCTCTGCCAGAGGAGGAATGCCCCCTCTGGACTCCCCCATGACCATTTTGAGATAGTTTCTTAATATGCATATCTTCGCCCGACTCC
>JADFQF010000433.1 GCA_022561955.1 Chloroflexota bacterium
ATTGAGCGATGACACGTTAGTCTCCGCCATGGCGCTGAGTCTGGCTGAGGCCGGAATTGCCCATTATGCGATTCACACCAATCTGGACAAGGCCAGGGGCGGCGTCTCGTTCGAACTGGCCTCGAGGCTGGGTCTGCAAAATATCCGGTTTCTGGGCGATTTGAGGGATTCGGTAGTCAAGCTCGTCATTTTCGTGCCTGTCGACAGTGTGGACGCCGTACGAGATGCCGCACACGCGGCCGGAGGAGGACAGATCGGGGCCTACAGCCATTGCTCTTTCTCTCATGGTGGAACCGGGCAATATTTGTCCGGGAAATCCGGAAGTACGCTGCAAAGAGTCAATGAAGTACGTCTTGAATTGGAAGTAGCTCGATGGCGGCTCCGCGATGTCGTGGCCAGCATCAAGGATGTTCATCCTTATGAAGAGGTGGCCTACGACGTCATAGCGCTTGAGCAATCCTATCGGGACGCAGGGCTGGGAGCCCTCGGTGAACTCGCGGCGCCGGTTTCCCTGTCTGAATTCATGAATTCAGTCTGCGCATCTCTCGCCAATCCTGCTCTGCGTTTTGCAGGTGATCCTGAACATCGTCGAGTTCGGCATGGACGCCCAGCAGGCCGTGGAGGAGCCGAGAGTCGTCAGCCTGAGCCATCCGGACACGGGCTGGCCACACCCGTATCAGCCCGCCGCCGTGAGGGCCGAGAGCCGCATCCCGGAAGACACGCTGGCCGAGCTGGAACGGCGGGGGCACAAGATACAGCGCCAGGCAGACTTCATGCAGATGGGCGGCGCGCTCTGCGTCATAACCGTCGACCACGAGAGGGGGCTGCTCGTAGGTGGGGCGGACCCGCGCCTGGAGTCCGCCGCCGTGGGCAGGTAGCTTTCGGCTTCGGCTGCTCTTGATTTCGCTCGTAAAACGCTGGAGGCCGCCATACGGTGGGACAAGGCGACGGCTTGAATCACTCTTACGCTGCGAATATAATTCCGCTGTCCACTAGCTGCGTGTTCCCGATTTCGCCCAACCAATAGGAGGAACGATGATATCCATATTCGTGACGATTCAGATCAAGGACGGGTTCGCGGACCAGTTCAAGGCGGCCAGCCTCGGCGACTCCCAGGGTTCGGTCAGGGATGAGCCCGGCTGCTTCCGGTTCGACATCCTTCAGAACTCGGAGGACCCGAACCGCTTCCATCTTTACGAGGTCTACCTGGACGACGCGGCCATCGACGCGCACCGGAACGCGCCCCATTACAAGAAGTGGCGCGAGACGGTGCAGGACTGGTTCGACGGTGACATACAACGCGTCGCCATGTCGACGATATTCCCATCCGACGGCGGCTGGCAAAAGCAGAAGCCGCATCTGCTGGACTGGTGATTTTTCTCCGGGACCGCGGAGCATCCCTTTGAAAGCGTAGGTCCCTCTTCCGAATCCAGTCCGCCAATTTTTCATAGAGATCTGCCGATACCTATAAGAAGGCCCGTGGCATACATGTCACTGGCCTTCTTACGATCCCGCGCCCCTGATGTTTACACGACCATTGCCCTTCGGGGAACAGTACGACTTCAGCATGCCATTGACACCACTCCTTACAGAAAGTATGGTATGGCAATTAATGTAAGCGACTACTTACGATAAACAGGCCTGGAGAGTGGACATGACACAAGGATCGACGGCAGGCAGGGGCGATGTGATCGTACTCGTGGGCACGCGCAAAGGGGCCTTCATTCTCACCTCCTCGCGGGACCGAAAAGACTGGTCTCTGTCGGGGCCCCATTGCGCGGGCGGAGATGTCTTCCACATGGCCTACGACCCTCGCAACGGCAGCGCATACGTCGCGGTAAACGACCCGGTATGGGGCCCGGAAATCAGGGTCACCAGAGACCTGGGGCGGACATGGGCGGAGAGAGGACAGTCGCCCAAATTTGCCGATGCACGCGACATGTCGATAAACAAACTGTGGCATGTCGAGCCGGGTAGGGCGGAAGAGCCCGGAGTGCTGTACGCAGGGGTAGACCCAGCGTCCTTGTTCAAGAGCGAGGACGACGGCGCGACGTGGCGCGAAGTCGAAGGGCTAACCAGCCATCCCAGCAGAGGCTCGTGGCAGCCCGGCCTGGGCGGGCTCTGCCTGCACAGCATGGTGTTGCATCCCACGAACATTGAGACGATGTGGGTGGGCATATCGGCGGTCGGCGTATTTCGCACCGACGACGGCGGGGAGAGCTGGCGGCCTCTGAACAAAGGGGTCCGCGCCGACTTTCTCCCAGACCCCCTGCCTGAGTTTGGC
>JADFQF010000434.1 GCA_022561955.1 Chloroflexota bacterium
ACGTGGATATCGACATATTTTAATTCGGCATTTGATAAGATGTTAGATGGGAAGATAACTGTGGAGCAATTCGGGGCGTATCTTGAAAAAACCGCCAAAGAACACATCAAGGATAATCCCGATATTCAGGATGCTCTCGACCAATGGGATTTCAATTATGACAATTGGTACGATGAAGTCGTAAACTTCCTAACTTCGACTCTAACGCCGTTAGAAGCAAATGACTTTAAGTACATGGCAAACACACCTTACGGCACTAATTTTCCGCATCAGGTGAATGCACGACATTCTAGAAGACTAAGCCAGTTTCTAAATGAAATGGACAACCTCAAGGTTATAACCAGACGTCAGGAAACGGCTATCAAATCCAGCTGAGGTGTGGACTTAAGGCGTATCCAACCAATTGTTGCTTCAGACCACGCCCAGATTGACGGCTCCTGCATCCCGCCTTACAATCCGTGGCATCCCAGATTTTTTCGATAGCAATGAGCCTCGGCTCCACCTGAGAAAAATCTGCTGACATTAACTCACGCAATAATTGGAGGAAAAAAAATGAAACTACTGGCGATTTCCGGGGGACGGCACCCCTACGAGGAGTCCACGCCTATCCTGGAGAGCTTCTTGAAGGCGGCGGGCCACGAGGTGACGGTCACCGAGGACGCGAGCGTCCTGGCCGATGCCGACAAGATGAGCGACTACGACACCCTGGTCTTCAACACCCTCAGGGCGGGCGACAACGGCCTGACCAGGGCCGAGCAGGCCGGCATGAAGACCTTCATCGAGAGCGGCAAGGGCTTCGTGTGCATTCATATATCCGGCTGTTCGTCCGAGGACTGGCCCGAATACTACGACATCACCGGCGGCGGCTGGGTCATGGGCCAGAGCTTCCACCCGCCCTATGGCCAGTTCACCGTCAATGTGAAGGACGCAAATAGCCCCGGCGCCAAGGGCATCTCGGACTTCACGACCAACGACGAGCTCTACATGAACCTCGAGTACAAGGATACGGGAAACGATGTCTTCATATCCGCCGAGTTCAAGGAGGGCACTTACCCGCGCAACAATCCGCAGGGAGACCCGATTCATATGCCCGGCGGGACGTTCCCTCTGGGCTGGACGCGAATGAGCGGCAGCGGTCGGGTGTTCGTCACCCTGCTGGGACACAACGGCCTCAGCTTCGAGACCCCGGAATTCCAGAAGATAGTGCTAAACGGGGTCGATTGGGTCACCGGCAAGGCCTAGTTTTTTGGACTCACCCGCCACCATCTAGAGCTATATATGTAACAGCGGGATGTGGACGATAGCCGGAGTCGGAGTCTAGCTCATGTACCTCAAGGTGGAGCCCAAGGACTGGAACATGTACTCGGTCATGTTCTACTTCGACATGACCCGTCCCAACTCAGAGGACGATGAGGTCCGGCGCTACCTGTCCGACAACGGGCTGGAGCCCCGCAGAGTCGGCGAGGACCAGCTCGAGGAGAGAAAATTCGAGGTCTTGCAGTTCGGCGGCTGCTACCTGGGCAACCACATGCAGGCCATCTCGGCGATACAACGTCGGGCCATGGAGCGCGATCTGCTCCTCGATGCAATACCACGTCTGCTCACGGACGGGCCCGAGAACGCCGCTCGTGAAGGGTTCGAGGCGCTGCCCGACGCCATGCGCGAAAAAGCTCTCGATAGCCTGGCGAAAACATTCCACGTCGAGGAATCGTTTGTCATCGACGAGCAGGAACAGATCGAAGTGGTGCTGGACGCCCCAGTCGTCCAGCAGGCCTTTTTAGCGCTTGAAGGCTGAGTCGAGCCATCGAAAAGCTAGTCACTTAGGCGAAGTGGGGCATGACCTCCTTCGAAAAAAGCTCCATCGACCTCATCACCTTGGCGTGATCCATGCCGCCAAAGTCGAAGTTGCAACCGAAGTACTCTACGCCCTGCGCCCGTAGCTCTCCGATCTTCTCTACGCACTGCCGCGGATCGCCGACGAAGGCCCTGTTTTTCAGCAGCGTGTCGAAGCTCATGGGAGGCTTGGCCCGGCTGCGACGCCAATCGTCGATGCCAAACGGGACCTCGCTGCTCTCCTTGAAGCTCTGCCTCCACTGCATGATGTCCAGCACCCAGCGTAGGTGGGGCTCGGTATCCTTCCGGGCCTGCTCCTCGGTCTCGGCCACGTAGAAGTACCTGAAAAAAGGCACCTCGGAGAGAGTCGCCGGCCGGCCCCGCTCCTTGGACAGCTCGAGCTACCTCCGGCACCGCTCCAGCGCCGCCCCGGCGTCCTTTCCGCCCG
>JADFQF010000435.1 GCA_022561955.1 Chloroflexota bacterium
GCTGTGCCGCTTTCGCGGAAAGGGTGAGGTAATTGGATTGGCCGAAGGGGTCGAACTTCATCGCGTTGTAGCCCATGGACACGACGCGCTTGGCCTCCTCGCCGTTCTGCTCCGGCGTGCCGGGGTTCGTGTACCAGCCGTTGGCGTAGACGCGAATCCTGTCCGTGAACGGGCCGCCGAGCAGCTCGTATATAGGCCGTCCCAGCGCCTTGCCCTTCAGGTCCCATAGAGCTATGTCGATGCCGGAAAGCGCAGTCGAAAAGAGCCTTCCCCCCCGTCCCAGATTGTCCTGAAACATGCGCGTCCAGTGCACCTCGTGGGACATCGGGTCCTTGCCGACCAGGTAGCTCTTCACCCACTCCTCCAGGAGGTCGGCAACCAGCGGCTCGTGGCTAAGCATGGAGGCCTCGCCTATTCCTTCGAGGCCTTCGTCCGTCGTCAGGCGAATAATCAGCCAGTTCCGCTTGGCGTTTCGGTGCTGTGAGGAAAAGATGTGGGTCTTGATTCCAGTTATCTTCATTGCGGCCTCGTATATTGATTTCGTCGTGAATGAGTTTACTACGCGGGAAAACCGTTGGCAAAGGCGCGGCGTAGGTACCATTGGTGGTATCATATCTTCCGTCTATTCCGGATGATTCCATGAGGTGAGTTTTTGAGCCGAGAACGGTCTTCTAATCTGTACTCGACGGCCAAACAGTACATACCAGGCGGCGTTAATAGCCCCGCTCGCTCGTGGGGAGCGGTAGGCGGGGACCCGATATTTCTTGCCAAGGGATCCGGCTCCAGGGTGTGGGACGTCGACGGCAACGAGTACATAGACTACGTCTGCTCGTGGGGCCCCCTGATTCTCGGCCACGCTCATCCGGAAATCCTGAAGGCCATAGGCGAAACGGCCGCGAAGGGCACGAGCTTCGGCGCGCCTACGGAGCTCGAAAACGAGCTGGCCAAGAAGGTCGTCGACGCATACCCGTCGGTCGACCTGGTGCGATGCGTCAGCTCTGGGACGGAGGCCGGCATGAGCGCGCTTCGTCTGGCTCGCGCCTACACGGGCCGGGACAAGATAATAAAATTCCAGGGCGGATATCATGGCCACTCGGACGCCCTGCTGGTCGCGGCGGGGTCCGGCGCCCTGGCCCACGGCGTGCCCGACAGCGCCGGAGTGACCGCGTCCTTCGCACAGGACACATTGATTTCACAGTTCAACTCGCTGGACTCCGTGGAGGAGCATTTCAACCGCTTCCCGAAGGAGATAGCCTGCGTCATCGTGGAGCCGGTGGCCGGCAACATGGGCGTGATCCCTCCCCAGCCGGGCTTTCTTCAGGGATTGCGCGATCTGACCTCCGGCCACGGCGCGCTGCTTATCTTCGATGAGGTCATCACCGGTTTCCGGGTCGGGTTCGGCGGCGCTCAAGAGCTATACGCCGTTGCGCCGGACATCTCCTGCTTCGGAAAGATCATCGGCGGGGGCATGCCCGTGGGCGCGTACGGCGGAAGGGGCGACGTAATGGAGACGGTCTCGCCGCTGGGACCGATGTATCAGGCGGGCACCCTCTCGGGCAATCCCGTGGCCATGGCTGCGGGAACGAAGACCCTGGAGCTGCTGAGCCGAGACGGCGTGTACGAAGGGCTGGAGGCCAAGGCGATGCAGCTGGCCGATGGGTTGGAGCAGGTCTTTGCCGAGGCCGAGATACCGCTGCGCATCAACCGCGTGGGCTCGATGATGACGCTGTTCTTCAATTCGGGCGAGGTAACGGGCTGGGACACGGTAACAAAGTCCGACCGCGAAGGCTTCGGGAAATTCTTCCACCGGATGATCGAGGAGGGCGTCTACCTGCCGCCGTCACCCTTCGAGGCGATGTTCGTATCGACGGCGCACACAGACGCCGACATACAGGCGACGATCGACGCCGCGAGACGGGCGCTGGGGTAGGTCGTTATTGAAATTCCTCTGCATGGATGATTATTTCCAGTGCTTCGATAAGGGGTGGGAGGTCTTCAGTCACAGATTGCCAAACCACGTCGAAGTCCACAATGTCATATCCATGAATCAATCGATTTCTCATCCCAATGATGCGACTCCAAGATATCTCACTATGTTTTTCTCGATATCCTGAATCGATCCTGTTCGCAGCCTCTCCTATGATCTCTAAGAGTCTAACTACCGCGAGACTGAGAAGTCGATTATCAACGAGTTCATCCTTAGAGACTCCCTCGGTAAACTGGAGGGCCTCTCTCGAGTAGTCCAACATGTGTAGTAGGGGTTCTCTATTACCT
>JADFQF010000436.1 GCA_022561955.1 Chloroflexota bacterium
GACACCAGCATTTTCAGTGCTGTGCTCTACCGACTGAGCTACCTCGGCTCCTGCAAATATGTTAGTCGCGGCGGTTGGTGGTGTCAAGCGGTCGCCGCGCCCTATAGCCGTCCGTGAGAAGCTCATCACCGCAGTTCGGGAAGGCCCTGGTCACGGATGAGAAGCCATCTACTAAACGGAGCAATACACGATATCATCCGAGGTCTCCTCGTCTACGTCCAATTGGAATCCCATGGCTGACATACATCGTCTTGGAGCCACAAGAGTCACCGCTTCCCCTTTCCTCCAGCGACTTTTCGAATAATGCTACGAGCTCCCATAGATGATCCGCTCGAGAATAATGGCCCTCGCGGAGAAAAAACAAAATCTGTTTCTTTTTGAACCGCTATTTCCTCAGCACAAAATGGCCGAAGTTGGGTTCATTGGCCCTGATAAGGTCTCCAGGGCGCTTTATCCTTAACGCGCCAATCGTGTAAAATATCATAAGTATTATTTTCGTAAAATTCATTCTGCCGTTATGTGCCACCCGCGCCGCTTCCAGCGTGGGCAACCGGATATCCGATTCCGCGACTATTCTTAGGCGATTGACGACGCTTATTGTCCCGCAGGGCCTTTCACACGAGGTGATCATTGTCTGATTACGATCTGCTTGTACTCGGCGCCGGGCCGGGTGGCTACGTGGCTGCTATAAGGGCCGCACAGCTAGGTCTGAAGACTGCGATTATAGAGCGGGAAAGCCTTGGAGGCGTCTGCCTGAACTGGGGTTGCATTCCGAGCAAGGCCCTGCTTCGAAACGCCGAGGTGCTGGAGCTCTGCAAGCGGGCGGACGAGTTCGGCATAAGCTTCGATAACCTGCGGCACGACTTCGGCAAGGCCATCGACCGCAGCCGCCAGATAGTGAGACGCCTGACCGGAGGGGTCGGGTTCCTCTTAAAGAAAAACGGCGTTGAGCACATCATCGGAGAGGGTGTTTTTAGGGACGAGAACACCCTACTGGTCGACGGAGAACCACCGATCTCGGCCGACAACATCATCATAGCCACGGGGGCAAGACCCCGAGAGCTGCCTAATCTGCCCGTGGACAACAAGACGATCATCACCAGCAGAGAAGCAATGGAGCTGCGCGAGGTACCGAAGAGGATCGTGATCGTCGGAGGCGGGGCCATTGGAGTCGAGTTCGCAGACATCTACCACTCCTACGGCGCGGAGGTCACCATAGTGGAGTTTCTTCCGCGGCTCATTCCGTTGGAAGACGAGGACATAAGCCAGCAGCTGGAAAGGGCGTTCAGCAATCGGGGCATAAATTTCAAGACCGATTCGGAAGTTAGAAACGTGATACTGGAGGGCGACGGGGCATCGGTCATGGTGGCGGATGAGGACGGCCACACCAACATAGAGTGTGACAAGGTGCTCGTGGCCGTGGGTATTCAGGGAAACACCGAGGGTTTCGGTTTTGATGAGGTCGGAATAGAAATTGAAGGCGGCTACATTCAGATCGACGACAGCATGCAGACGAACGTACCGGGCGTCTACGCCATTGGGGATGTGACCGGCAAGCTGCCGCTCGCACACGTTGCGACGGCCCAGGGTGTGACGGCCGTGGAAGGTATCGCCGGCCTGAATCCACCCGCCCTGAACTACGAGTTCATGCCCCGCGCGATATACTGCAGGCCTCAGGTAGCCAGCTTCGGCCTCACCGAGGACCAGGCAAAGGAGCGGGGCCACTCGGTCAAGATAGGTATGTTTCCGTTCATGGCCAGCGGAAAGGCCCTTGCCATGGGCGACACGGAGGGCATGGTCAAGCTGGTCGTCGATGAAGAGACCGGAGAGGTCCTGGGGACGCACATGATCGGCCCCGAGGTAACCGAGCTCCTGGGCGAGGTCGGCCTCTCCAGGCTGCTGGAGGGCACGACGACGGAGCTCGGCTGGCTTGTGCATCCTCATCCCAGCATCTCTGAAGCCGTTAAAGAGGCGGCACTTGCCGTCGATGGCCGGGCGATTCACGTCTGAGGTAGGCTGCGAGTCTACTGGAAGACTTAACGCCAGAAATCTTGATGCGGCGAGTCCATGCGAACTATAATAGTAGGATGCCGTCGGTGACGTATGTGTGGATGCGGGGGAGGGCAGAGCTAAGGAGTTAATGTATGAGCGGGGGAAAGTTTGATATCGCGTTGGCCATTGGGGGCGCCGCCGGACAGGGTATTGCTACCCCAGGGACCATGTTTACGAAGGTGTGTGTGCGCCGAGGCCTTCACATATATGCCTATAA
>JADFQF010000038.1 GCA_022561955.1 Chloroflexota bacterium
AGAACAGGCTCGCATTCCGATCGACCGCCGAGTCCTCGCTCAGGAACAGGGCTCCCGCGATGTGAGTGGCCTCCTCCAAGGAGATCGCTCGCGCTTCGCGAGAGGAGGCGGTGAGTGCGGCTTCGAATCGCGCTCGGAGGCCTTCCAGCTGGTCCCCGAGCAGCTGTTCGGTCACATCCAGGTCGTTCAGGGTGTGGGTCGTGAGGGCCAGGTACCCGCGCGCCTGCAGTACGTCGGGATGATCCTTGGGCAGGTGATCCATGGCGTCGAGCACAGTCTCCTGGAACCCGCGCGCGCGCTCGACCTCGCCCAACTCGTACAGCGTCCGGCCGAGGTTGGCGCGGGCGCTGATCACGTCCGGGTGCTCTTCGGACAGTAACTCCAAAAGGTCCTGCAGTACGGACTCCTCGAGTTCACGTGCGGCCTCGAAGTCGTCGTCCTCGTGCAGGATCAGGGCCAGGTTGCCACGGGCCCCGAGCAGGTCGCGATGATTGCTGGAGAGCTTGGCTTCGCGCACGGCGAGTACCGCCTCCATGAGTTTGCGCGCACCCGGCAGATCTTTCAGCACCCTCAGGGTCATGGCCAGGTTGTTGCGGACCTTCAACAGGTCCGGGTGGTCGTCTCGCAGACGGCCCGCCGCTTCCGCCAAGACCAATTCCTGGAGTTCGCGGGAAACCTCGAGGTCGCCGATCTGGAACAGCGTGACGGCCAGGTTGATCTGGGCCGTGCGCCGCAGGTCGTGATACTTGGGCACACCCTTCTCGCAAACATCCAACACGGCCTGCTGCAGCATTCGCGCGCGGACGAAGTTGCCCAGGGCCTCGTGCATGACAGCCATGTGATTGCGCACGCTGAGCAGCTTCACGTCGCCCTCTGGCAGGCTCTGCTCGCGGGCCGCGAGCACGGTATCCAAGAGGTCCAGTGCACCCTCGAAGTCGCTGAACTCGTACCGGATCAGCGCCAGGTTCTCCTGCGCTCTGCCGACTATCGGGTTCGTGAGCCAGTCGGAGTCCCCGATTACAATGAGACGGAATGTGCTCTCACCGTTGGCGCTGCCTTCTACCGCGACGCCGATGTCGTTTTCGAAGGGTCGACTGTTGGGGTTGGTTAGGGACGGATTATTGGGGCTGACATCGCCGTACGTATAGTCAGCCACGCCGAAGGGAGTCGTCCTCAACAATGGTATGAACTCTACGTCTCCGACCCTGGAATCCGTGGTTCCGATCGAGCTGGCCCAGGGAAGGAGAACGGACTCCACCTGCCCGGCCACCTTCTTGTCCACGGTCGGCACTCTTGCCCAATACTGGTAGGGAAGGAATATGTTGCCTCGGGCGGTGTTGAAGCTCAGGGTCTCATTTGAGCGCAGGTCGAAGACGAGGTTGTCTTCCACGACGACTCCGTACTCTTCGACGAATTCTCCGAAGTGGAACTGGTTCGGAATCGCGAACATGCTCTGCTGGTCCACGACTACCGGGTCTATCATTATCATCGCCTTCCCGCCCGATGCGAGAAAAGCTCTGATGGAGTCGGGAACGGCCTCGGCCATCCTTTGCGTGGGACCCGCTACGATAAGCACGTCTATTTCCGAGAGGTCCGGCGCCTGATCGCCGACCGCCGTGACCTCGCGAATTTCGTACTGCTGCGCCAGGAGCGACACCAGGGTGGACAGGTCCTCGCGAATGGTTTTCTCGCCGTGGCCCGCGAGGAAGCCCAAGGTCTTTCGCTCGACGTCTGCCTGCACCATGCCGTAAGCGAGAGTCGCTATACGGTATTCGAATCCGTCGATGGACTGCACGAACGGTATCGACTCCCTCAGGTTCGTGTACGTGAGCACGACACCCAGATAGCCGTTCTTGATCTCGAGTCCATTGGCGGTCTGGACGTTGAACTGCACGGGCGGTATGCCTGCCAGCTGTGCCTTACGGGCGTCGTCATCGTCCACGTCCGGGAAGCGGTGTATTAGCTTAACGTTATCTCCGGAGCCGGATGCGAGGTCCTTCAGGAAGTCGCTGACGTCCCGGGCCACCAGGTCCACTTCCACCGGTGGCTCTTTGGACTGGAAGAGCTCGATGGTCAGCAGGTCGTCCAGGCTCGATACGATGTCGCGGGTGCCCGGGCTCAATGTGAAGGTCTTGTCCGCGGTGAGGTCGAGTCGGCCTGCAACGGAGTTTCCGAACCAGCCGATGAGAAGGCTCATGACGATGAGCGCCACCGTTCCGAGCTGCAGGTTGCGGTATTGAGGGGACCGGTGGCTCAACGTCTTGCCGCGAATGCTGAGGAAGGTCGCGCTAAGGAACGTCGACACCAGCGCGACGAAGTACAAAACGTCTCGCAGGTCGATCACGCCCCTGGCGATGCTGGAAAAGTGCGTCAGGGGGCTGAGCGTCTGCAGCAGTGTCGCCAGCTGTGGCGGCAGGGTCACGCCGACCTGGTCCAGGCCGATCAGCATGAGTATGAGAACGAAGAAGAGTCCCAGTATGAATGAGACGATCTGGTTACGCGTCAGGCTCGAGGTAAACAGCCCGATGGCAACAAACGAAGCCGCCAGGAAGATGCTGCCGACGTACTGCGCGACGATGGCTCCCCAGTCCAGGTTTCCGGCGCCCGAGAACTGTATCGACAGCGGTATGCTGATTGTCGCCACGATTGCTATGGAGACGAACCCCAGCCCGGACACGAACTTCGTCAGCAGTACTACCCAGCCCTTTATGGGTTGTGTCAGCAGGATTTCCAGGGTGCCGTCCCGCTGTTCCTCCGCGATGAGCCGCATCGTCGCCGCAGGCACGAACAGCGCGAGAAGCCAGGGTATCGACGGCTGCTCCACGACGAAATCGACGGAGAATAGAGGCCGGAGAGAGGCTATGCCAAGGATGACCTCGTTGGACTGGAAGAAAAACGACCACGACAGCACCGCTGTGAACAGCACTATCAAGATGTAGCCGGTGGGCTGATCGAAGTAGCCCTTGAAGTCTTTTCTGACCAGCGCTAGAAAGGACCTCATGCCCTTGCAAGAACCTCCCTGTCTTCAATCAGTCGGCGGAATTCAACGGGTGAAAGCCTGCCGGCCGAGTGAATCTTATTCCACATTAAGTTGCTGTCCCGGCTCTGCGGTTAGCTCGTGGAATACGTCCTCCATTCGGGCCTTATCCTCGCGCAGCTCCCAGAGCACCCAGTCCCGCTTCTTCGCAAGCTGGAAAATCTCGGGGCGCACGTCGTCATCGCCCTTGGTGGAGATAATGTATCGCTTGCGGTTTCCGACGGGCGCTTCCCGCTCGATGGAGTCGACGCCGGACAGGCTTTCCAGGCCCTTCTCCACCTCCCTGCCCTCCACCTCAACGTGGACGGTGCGCATTCCGTGGGCCCGCTCGAGCAGCTCCCTCACCGGGCTGTCCAGCACCAGGCGGCCCTTGCTAATGAGGATCACCCGCTCGCATGTCGTCTCGACCTCTTGCATTATGTGGGTGCTGAGCATGACCGTACGCTCTTGGCCCAGCGAGCGAATCAGGTCCCGAATCGTCAGGCGCTGGTTCGGGTCGAGACCCTCCGTGGGTTCGTCCAGAATCAGGATGGACGGGCGGTGCAGGATCGCCTGCGCCAGTCCGACGCGCTGTCTATACCCCTTGGAAAGCTGTCCGATGGGCCGGTAGAAGACATCCTGAAGGCCGGTCTCTTCGACGGTACGCGCCATGTTCTCTTTGCGCTCGGGCTTGGTCATCGATCTCAGGTCCGCCACGAAGTTGAGATACTCCGTCACGAGGAGGTCGGCGTAGATGGGGTTGTTCTCCGCAAGGTAGCCGATGCTAAACCTTGTCGCCAGGTCATCTTCCTGCGTGTCCACTCCGTCGACACGAATGTTACCCTGGTCCGGCGTGTAGAATGAGGTCAGCATCCGCATAGTCGTCGTCTTACCGGAGCCGTTGGGGCCAAGGAATCCCACGACCTCGCCTTTATGCACCTGGAAGCTCAGGTTATCTACGGCCTTGAGCTCTCCAAAGAACTTGCTGACGCCGTTGACCTCGATGCTGTAATTGCCGCGAGGGGCGTCCGAAGCCTGCCCATTCTTTTCTAAGGTATCCGTCTGGTCAGCCATTATGAAGTTCCTCTACGTATAGCAATACGCAGGTCCGGCTATCTCAGATGTGCCGTACAGACCGTTAAACTTACTGCCCCGGCCCCCGGGAAGCCCTTCCACGGAACGTGCCCGTTCCCGCGAAGACAGGGGCGGGAAGCTCTTCCCACCCCTGTCTCATAGATCAAACTCAGCCTTCCACCCTTGCTCTAGTCGTCGTATGGGGCCGGCAGCTTTGGCGGATTTAGCTCTGTTATGAGCGAGTCCGTGGTCAGGACCATCGAGGCTACGCTGGCCGCGTTCTCCAGGGCGGCCCTTGCGACCTTCGTGGGGTCCACGATGCCAAGACTAAACATGCTGCCATACTCGTTGGCCTCGGCGTCGAACCCGAAATCGCCTTCGCCCTTGAGCACGTTGTTAAGCACGACCCTGCCGCTGAAGCCCGCGTTATCGGCGATGAGCATGAGAGGCGCCGCGACGGCGGAGAAGACGATTTCCGCTCCCGTGCGCTCGTCGCCTTCCAGCGTGGCTACTTCGCGGGCCTTCTGGGCCGCCCTGACAAGGGCCGTGCCACCGCCCGCAACGATGCCCTCCTCCATGGCTGCCCTCGTCGCCGAAAGGGCGTCCTCCATGCGCTGCTTCTTCTCTCGCAGCTCCACCTCGGTCGCCGACCCCACCGATATGACGGCGACTCCACCCGAAAGCTTGGCCGCGCGCTCCTCCAGCTTTTCTCGGTCGTAGTCCGAAGAGGTATCCTCGGCCTGGGCGCGAATCTGCCTCACTCTGGCCTCGACGTCGGACGAGTCCCCGCTTCCCTCCACGAAGGTGGTGTCGTCTTTCGTGGCGATTATCCTTCTGCACCTGCCGAGGTCCGCTACCTCCACGGAATCCAGGTCCCGTCCTATCTCTTTGCTTATGATATTGGCGCCGAAAAGAACGGCCATGTCTTCCAGCATCGCCTTCCGACGGTCGCCGAAGCCGGGAGCCTTGATCGCCAGGCAGTTCAGATTGCCCCTGAGCTTGTTCACGACCAACGTGGCCAGCGCCTCACCATCCACGTCCTCGGCAATTATCACCACGTTCTTGGTCACCGGGCTGAGCTTCTCCAGTATGGGCACGAGCTCCGTCATGGATGAGATCTTCTCCGAGGTTATGAGTATGTAGGGGTCCTCTATCTCCGCCAACATCTTTTGAGGATCGGTCACGAAATAGGGCGAAGAGTATCCCCTATCTATCTGCATTCCTTCGACGTATTCGACCTCGTAGCTGAGCCCTTTGGACTCTTCCACGGTGACGACGCCGCCGAAGCCCACCTTATCGAGAACACTTGCGATTAGATTGCCCATTTCGTCTTCGTGGGCTGCCAGCACCGCGACCTGCGCGATCTGCTTGGAATCCTTTACCGGGACCGACATGGACGTGACTTCCTCACGGATAAGCCCTACGGCCTTCTCTATGCCCCGCTTGAGGGCCATCTGGTCGGCGCCCGCCGCGATGTTCTTGAAGCCGTGCCGAATCATGCTCTGGGCAAGTATCGTAGAAGTCGTCGTGCCGTCGCCGACAACGTCATTAGTCTTGCTGGCGGCGACCTTCACGAGCTGGGCCCCAATGTTTTCGAAGGGATCCTTCAACTCTATCTCCTTGGCGATTGTCACACCGTCGCTGCAGACCTGAGGCGGACCGAAGTCCTTCCCCAATATCACATTTCGCCCGCTTGGACCGAGTGTGACGCCAACAGCCCTAGCCAGCGTGTCTATCCCCCCTAGGAGCTGTTGCCAAGCCTCTTCACGAAACCGGAACTGCTTTGGCATCTAATTACACCTCTCAATATGCGAGTCCTTGGTACTTGAATCACTGAAGATTATACATTCCTCGGCGCCTCTTATGAAGACCGAAAAAATTCGGGTCTCCGTAACTTCGTAAATTGATGGGCGACACACTGTTTCAGAGGCGCGCTCGCCGGGATTTGACACCGGCATTTTCGGGCTATAGCATGCGCCTTGTCGGGTTCGAATCCCGGACTCGAATCCATAGAAACGACCGTAGCCGTCGGAATCGCGGCCCAATGATTTTGCATACCCAATTGAAGGAGGACTGTGAAGAATGAGTGCGATTATCGGGAGTGGAAACTTCAAATATGAGGCCCTGGACTCCTGGCCCACCTTACCAGAAGGTGCACGGCTTCAGGAGACCCCGGGCGTCGCGGTAGACTCCAGGGACCAGGTGTATATATTCAGCCGCAACGAAGAGAACCCCGTAATGGTCTTCGACACCGACGGCAATTTCCTGCGCGGGTTCGGCAAGGGTATCTTCAGCAACAGGACGCACGGCATCTTCATCGGACCCGACGATACGGTGTTCTGCGCCGATGATGGAATACACACGATAACCAAGTTCACGTCCGAAGGCGAGCTCCTGATGACCATCGGAACACATGGCCAGGCCACCGAGAAGTGGAAGGGCGACCCATTCAATAGGCCGACCCACGCCGCCGTGTCCAAGAGGACGGGACACATCTACATCACCGACGGCTACGGCAATTTCAGGGTGCACAAATACACCGGCGACGGCCAGCTCGTGAAGTCGTGGGGCGAGCCGGGAATCGCTCCCGGCCAGTTCCTGCGGCCGCACAACATCGCGGTTGACGACGACGACAGGATTATCGTCGCGGACAGGGAGGCCCATCGCGTGCAGGTCTTCGACACCGAGGGCAACGTCCTCGACGTATGGAACAACATCTTCCTGCCCAACGGCATGACCATAGGCCCGGACGGCAACATCTACATCGGCGAGCTTCCAAGCATGCTGAACGAGGTGCCTACGCCGCCCAACATGGGGCACAACATCAGCATCATGAGCCCCAAGGGAGAGATGCTCGCCCGAATCGGACATCCCGACGAGGGCGAGGAGCCCGGCATGTTCATCGCTCCCCACGGCATCGGCGTGGACTCACACGGCGACATATACGTCGGCGAGGTCTCGTTCACGATTCGGGGCAGCAAGATGGACCCGCCCAAGGAGCTTCGAAGCCTCAGCAAGCTTCGCAGAGTCAGATAGCCCACCTGGGCCTTAGCCGGAAATAGAGATGGACGGGGGCGCCCTAGAGGCGCTCCCTGTTTGTTTTGGGCATCGTCGTTGGCGTTTATATTTGACTAGAGTGCCCAGGAGTTTAAGGTGAGCGCCACCAAGGTCATAATAGTCGAAGACGAGCCGCTATTCCGGCAGATGCTCCACTCCCAGCTCGACGGCGACCCGGATGTCCAGGTCGTTGGAGAGGCCGCAACGGGGGAGGAAGCCATACGGCTGGCCGACGATCTGCATCCCGAAGTCATGCTCATGGACATCGAGCTCGGCGACGGCATAACCGGCATCGAGGCCGGTTACACCATAAAAAACAAGTACCCGGCCACGGGTATCGTCCTTCTTTCCAACCATAAGACCAAGCAGTTCATAGTGACCTCCGGTGGCTGGTCTTACCTCATAAAGCGCAACGTTCGGGACATCGAGTCCGTCGTGCGGGCCATACGAGGGGCCGCCTGGGGCATGCTGGTGGTCGACCCAATGGTCACCGAAGTGCTGCGGCCAAAGGCCGATACACCCCTCTCCAACCTACAGCCCGAGCATCTGAAAGTCCTGGAGCTCATAGCGCAGGGATACTCCGACGCCGCAATCGCCAAGGAGCTGATAATAGACGAGGGTCAGGTGCGCAGTCGCCTGGCCGGCATAGTCAAGTCGCTTGGTTTGCAGCTAGGAGACGAGGTGGACCCCAGGGTGTCCGTTGTCAGGGTCTACCTGGAGCAGACCGGTGGCATTTAGGTCCGTGCCTGCCGAATCTGCGTCCGGACTCCCGAAATCAAGGCCTCGATGATAAGAGTGATGATAGTCGACGACCAGGAGCCGATGCGGCGCATGGTCAAAAAGCTCCTGGACGGCCAAAAGGGCTTTTCCGTGGTCGCCGAAGCGTGCAGCGGCGACGAAGCGCTCCGGATAGTAGATGACGTCGCGCCGGACCTCGTCTTGATCGATGTCCAGATGCCGGGAATGAACGGATTCGAGACGGCCGCCAAGATGTTGGAGTGTATGCCGGGCCTCCGCGTGGCATTGGCAAGCATGGACGGCAACGCCGAATATCCCAGGATGGCATTGGAGCTTGGAGCCATCGGATTCGTGAAGAAGAGCGACCTCACCGCCGATTCCCTGAACGGCATGCTCAACGGCGCTACCGGTCGTCGGCCGTAGTGTTCCCCCAGCTCTCCATTGGTACGCAGGCCGAAATCTTCGTGCCGCGGCCAGGGGCCGAATCCAGGGTGAATTCCCCCCCGATCGCACTGATATAGTCCTGGATCGTCAGAAGTCCGATGCTCCTCTTAGTCTCCGCATCGGGGACGAAGCCCCTTCCGTCGTCCTGAATCGTGAGATTGAGCGTCGCGTCTTGCTCGCTTATCCAGAGCCGTACCTCGATCTCCTTGGCCTCGGAGTGTTTCATGGCGTTGCCAAGCGCCTCCTCGACCACCCGATACAGCCCGAGCCTCACGTTCAGAGGGAAGGTAGAGCCTCCGCCGGTCTCTCTGCCCTGGACGCCCTCCGTTATGTCCAGGGAGATCGGAATGGCGCGTTCGTACTGGTCCTGCAGGAATCGAAGTCCGGCGGAGAGGTTCAGCCGGATGATGCTGGGATGCAACCTGTGAGAGAGCTGTCTGATCTCGTTCTCTCTCAGGTCGTCCAGGTCCGCGGCGATCTTTTCCAGCGACTCGCGCAGCTCCTCGGGAAGCTCCGTGGCGTCCTTAACGGCGTCGGCCAGCCGCATGCTTAAGACCGTCATCCGCGTCTGA
>JADFQF010000039.1 GCA_022561955.1 Chloroflexota bacterium
GGTCGAGCTTCTGGTGGGCGTTCGCACGCTCCGCCTCGTCTTCACTCCGGTTGATCAAGAACTCCTGAAGGGCCCGGTCCCCGTATGAGTAGAGCAGCACGCAATCGCTGGCAAGTCCGTCTCGGCCCGCTCGACCCGTCTCCTGGTAGTATCGCTCCAGCGATGCGGGCAGGTCCTGGTGGACGACCAGGCGCACGTTGGGCTTATCGATGCCCATGCCGAAGGCGATAGTCGCCGCTATGACGTCGATCTCGTCGCGAATGAACTTCTCTTGAGTCTCGCTCCGAAGGACTCTTTCCAGCCCGGCGTGGTATGGCAAGGCCTTGACGCCGTTGTCCGATAGCCTCTCGGCCAGCTCCTCGGTGGCCTTTCTGGTGGCGCAATAGATGATGGCAGACTCGTTTTCGCGCCGTCGGACCAGCTCCAGAATCGTGTCGAAGGAGTTCCTCTTTCGCTGGACGACGTACGTCAGGTTCGGCCGGTCGAAGGATGAGACGAACTGCTCGGCATCTTCAATCCCCAGCTGGGCAACGATGTCCTCGCGTACGCGGTCGGTCGCCGTGGCCGTCAGCGCGATTATGGGCGTGTCGGGAAACTGGTGTCTCAAGGACTTGAGGTTGCGGTAGTCCGGGCGAAAGTCGTGGCCCCACTCGGAGATGCAGTGGGCTTCGTCGACGGCTATCAGGCTGATCTCGAGGCCGGCCAGGAAGTCGCCAAACCTGGGCGAGGCAAGCCGCTCCGGCGCGACGTACAGTATCTTGAGTCGGCCGCTCTTCGCCTGCGATTCGATTCGAGCTATCTCCGTCTGCGCCAGAGTGCTGTTGATATATTCGGAGGCGATGCCGTTCGCCTTGAGGGCGTCCACCTGGTCCTTCATGAGGGATATCAGGGGCGAAACGACCAGGGTCATGCCGCTCAGCGAAAGCGCCGGAAGCTGGTAGCAGAGGGACTTTCCGCCGCCGGTCGGCATGAGCACCAGCGAGTCTTTCGCAGACAGGACGTTGGAGATGATGTCCTCCTGCAACGGCAGGAAGCTGTCGAAGCCGAATTGAGATTTCAGGCTCTCAAGCATTTCTTGGCCTCGTCGTGGTCTTTGGAACGGCGCGCATGGCTATATCGGCTCTGGCTGCGGGATGGGAAAATGTTCGACAAGGAAAGCACCGACGGGCTCTCTGTGGACTCTACTCGAACAGTATGGAACGTCTAGCCTCCAAGCGCCTTTTCGATGCGGAGTGCCGCCGGCTTGAGCAGCGAGTATATCGTGCTGTTTATCGGCGTGGGCACCCCGGTCTGCTTCCCCAGTCTGACCGCCGTGCCGGTGATGCCTTCGAGCTCCACGCGATTGCCGTCGCGAAAGTCCTTGGCGAGAGATGCCATGCCTTCAATGGGAAACTCGTCAAGCGAATTCATTGCCCATTCTAATACGCCGTCGCCGATGGGCGCATCCAGCGCATCGGCAATGTCGATGATCTCCTGGTAGCAGCCGCGAATCAGCTCCCGGGTCTCCGGGACATTTCGCATCTCTCCGTAGGGCGCCTGGGTGACCGCGTTGATTCCCGCCGTCCCCGCCAGATAAATGAACTTCCTCCATACGGCGCCCATGGCGTTATCGGAAAGCTCGACGTTCCAACCGCCCTTTTCGAACAGCTTCAACAGGATTTCGCCTCTTGCCGTGATGCCCCGGCCCATCTCACCGAAGACCACCCTGCCCACCTGACCCAGCTGCTCGACCACGCCGGGCTCCCGTACGCGGCCCTGAAGTGCGCACATGCCCACCATCACCCTGTCACGGCCAAACGCGTCCGCGAGCAGGTCGCCGTTGTCGAGGCCGTTCTGGAGCGTCAATATCACTGTTTCAGGTCCCACCATCGGCTTGATAAAGGTCATAGCATCCGCGTTGTGGTACATCTTGACGGCGTAAAGTATCAGGCCCTGGATTCCGGCCTCCCGGGCATCGCCGGTGGCGGGACGGGTCACGACGAATTCGCCCGAGAGGTCGCTGACGACTCGCAGACCGTTGGAGCGGATCGCTTCCAGGTGTGCGCCCCTTGCGATGAAGGTCACGTCTTCGCCCGCCCGCGCGAGCAGGCCGCCGAAGTATCCGCCTACCCCGCCTGAGCCCATCACGGCGATTTTCATGTCTTTGCCATGCACCTCCGACACAATGACTCGTGACTATTCGAGGGTCCAGGGTTCACGGTCGACGAGGCTACGAAGGTCTCTGGCGCCGTGAATTGCCCTTAAGATGACGGGTTCGTTTAACTCAAGCAGATAGATTTGCCGATATCCCCGAATTAGTAATTCTCGAATATTTTGGTCCTGGAACTCGGGCACCACCCTGCCAATCTCTGGATTTGCGTCCAGAATTTCTGAAGATTCAATGAGCTGTCCTACAAAATTGATTGCGTAAATTGCAGAATCCATTGAGATGAAATCTTCGATTCCGCGTAGATCTGCTTCCGCTGCTAACGTCCAGTGGATTTCCGCTATTTCGCAATTCGTTTCTTCAGCTCTTTGTGAGAAATCAGCCGCCCTTCTACTACGTCACGAAGCCCCTTGTCAACCTGCTGCTTGAAATAAAGCTCATCGATAATGTCGGCCGTAGTTGCGTCGTCGGGTAGCCGTTGAATTAGGTCGATGGCAGCCTGTTTTTCATGATTCATTCGAAAGCTCCTAGCTCGGCTCCGTCCCGTTCCTCCGCGAGAATTCCTTCTTAATAATGGAATCGTATGCACGCTCAGAGGCCGATGTGAATAGGGATACCCTGTAAATCCGCTGTTCCAGGTCAATCCGCAGTCTCAGTATATGCATGATGTGATCGTAGAGCCCCAACGCCGCCTCCAATGGGACCTGTGAGGCCCATGCTTCGTCCCATTGACCCGGATCGGCCTCACCGTAGCCATCGATGGACAAAAGGCTCTTCAAGAACCTCTGTGCCGTGCCGTGCAGCGCCGAAAACTCGTCCTCCACCTCGAATCCCTCCGCGCCCCTGTTCCTGAACAACACGAGTTGATAAAGGACCATCCACCAGTATATAGCTACCAGGCGCGGCGGCTTCAGTCTGCCTCTGCGGCCCTTGAGTCTCCAGTCTACGGTCTTGTCTTCGTTGGCAACGAAAAGCTGGAGCATCAGATCAGATGCTCCGTCGCAAATGGAATTCCATAGCATTGCCGTGGCGGGAGACAAGGACTGTCGTTCAGCCTCCTTGCGAGCCAGGTCGTTCAATTCCGCAATCGCCTTGCGCGTATTGGCCTTGGCTCTCCCGGGTACCAGTGCGTCTAAGATCGCTATCTCGCCCTCCCCAATATTCTGCGGCGCACGGGAAAAAGTTAGCATTTAGATTGCCAAAGAGCAAGGCTTCCCCAGTGTCAAGGCGACATTCTCCATTCATGCGCCGCAGTCCGTTAACTCGTCATTCCGGCAAAAGCCGGAATCCAGGGTATATTCGTAATTCGGGTGACGGGCCTTGGGGGTATGTCCGTCATTTGGGCGACTTCAACATCTTTGTGGATTCCGGCTTTCGCCGGAATGACTGGCTTTGGAGACATGTCCGTCAGCTCCGTGACTTCAACTTCTTTGTCTCTGCAGTCTGTTCACCCGTCATTCCGGCAAAAGCCGGAATCCAGGGCGTTTTCGTAATTCTGGTGACAGGCCTTGAAGACATGTCCGTCAGCTCCGTGACATCAACTTCTTTGTCTCTGCAGTCCGTTCCCCCGTCGTTCCGGCAAAAGCCGGAATCCAGGGTACATTCGTCATTCGGGTGACGGGTCTTGGAGGCGTGTCCGTCAGTTCCGTGACTTCGACATCTTTGTCTCTGCAGTCTGTTCACCCGTCATTCCGGCAAAAGCCGGAATCCAGCGTATATTCGTAATTCTGGTGACAGGCCTGGGAGACATATCCATCATTTGGGCGACTTCAACTTCTTTGAATTAACAGCGGACCAATCTGGCACGGCCCCAAAATCATTGACGTCCGGGCACTGTTTCCGATTGCCGCGAATACGGGTCGAGAAGGCGAAAAGACCTCACTTGACCCATCTTCATATGGGACTTATCATGCCTGGGGCGATGCCCGATGCGAAGGTAATATCGGGCGTCCCTTAGATGCGCACGAGATAAGGGGAATGAGGCGCCGTGGACCTTTCTGAATATATTAGAGACATACCGGACTTTCCGAGACCGGGTATCCTATTCAAGGACATCACTCCTCTGCTCGCCGACCCCATGGCCTTTCATGAGGCCGTGGACTGGTTGTCGGAGCTCTGCGCGCCACTGCGGGTCGACACGATCGTTAGCATCGAGGCCCGCGGCTTTCTCTTCGCCGCGCCCCTCGCATACTGTATCGGAAAGCCCCTGGTCCCCGTCAGGAAGAAGGGCAAGCTGCCGTTCGAGACCCATGCCGTTACCTACGACCTCGAATACGGCACCGATACGGTCGAGGTCCACATCGACGGCATATCCAACGGCCATCGGGTGCTCATCGTAGACGACTTGCTGGCTACGGGCGGGACCATGGCCGCCGCCGCCAAGCTGGTGGAGCGCACGGGAGGAACGATCGCAGGTCTTGCGGTCGTTCTGGAGCTGACTGACCTTGGGGGGAGAGAGCGTCTCAAGGACTACAATACCCTTTCCCTGGTCAAGTACTAGCCTCCCATGAGAGCCGACTACTTCGAAGGCCGCCTAAATCCCGGCGTTTCTGGGACCGATGCCCTCGCCGCCATGCAGTCCATGCTGGCCGGCGTCGACGTCGAAGGCGCACTCGGGCTCATCGGCCGCGTCGCCGCGGACAGCGAGTCGAGCCATGCAGGATATCAGCTCGCCCTGGTCGTAAGACAGCTCCTTGACTCTTCGGACCACAAAGGCCGAGCTCCCCGTGAGCTCACGCGGGAGGGGCTGGACTATTGCTGTGGGCTCGCCACCAGCGTCGTGGCTTCGGCAGCGTCGTCGTGGGGCGTTCCAGTGCCTTCAGACGCGGCGTCGCTCATGCACCGAGTCGTCTATCAGCAATACCCAGACCTGGAGGAAGACGGCTACGTTCCCCGGTCGCTGATCATCTATCGGAGAATCGCGCCCGCCCTCCGGCACGAAGTCGGCTTCGACTTCGAGGAGGCCTTTGCAGACGGCTATGGCCTGTCGCTGGACGAGTATCTTCGAATCGGCATGCGGGCGTACCGATGGTGCATAGACGGCCCTGGGAAGCCTTTTTCGCCGTCGGATGTAACGCCGAATGGATATACGCAGGGCGCCGTCGAAAGGGCGCTGGCCCTCCTCTCTTGCGACTACGACGCCTTTCGGTCGATGCTCGACGTGCCCGACGGACGGAACTCGCACTTCGAGCCCTACAATCTGAACCCGTTCAGAAAAGTGCCCGTCCTGAAGCTACCAGGCAATGAATATCTGGCCCCGGTCCCGTCTTTTCTGCTGCGCCGCATAACCCACGGCCTGTACTACGACCTCATCGATCTCGACAGGCCGGGATACATAGGCCTCATGGGCAGGTCCTTCAAAGAGTACGTCGGCGAGCTTCTGAAGGGGCAATCTGGTCTGGTAGGCGGCTCAGACGGCCTGCCGTGGGTCCTGCACAACTCTGATACGGCGGTGGTGATCGAGACGATAACCAGGCCTTTCGGAGCGCTGGGCCGCTCTACGGGGGACCCAAAGCACCTGGAGCAAGACCTCTCCCGCAGGGGTGGAGTCGTAGATACGGCGGGGCGGCTTCGCGGATTTCTCGACAGCCCAGGCGAGCTAAAGGCCGCGATAGAGGGCAGGCGTATAGTGTGCGTCGTGACCGCCCTGGAGGACTTCTATCTTGCCAACGGCCCGATGATCAAGGGCATCGTCGAGGAGCGGCTGGAAAACCGAGGGACCCGCCCCGACATGCACTCATTGCAGCTCACGCATGTCGGCGGCCTGGAGGCCCTGCAGGCGCTCTCAATCCAGAGCGGAAAACCCATCGCCGACCTGATGGCGCTCAAGGTTGACAATGTGGAATACAATGACTTGGAGCTTGACCAGTTTGCTCGGCACATGGCCTTAGCGTATCCCGACGGCAGGAACACGGGGCTCACGCCGCCGCTGTTCGGAGGCGTTGTCGAACATCACCTGGGTACATAACGTAAGATTTACGCAAAGTAGATCGTTGATATAAAAGGGGGATTTCTATGACGACCGCTCAGCAGACCGACACGCTTGTCGCTTC
This sequence comes from Chloroflexota bacterium, assembly GCA_022561955.1. Next base: position 6,199 of record JADFQF010000039.1, read on the forward strand.
ACTTCAGCAGGCGTTTGACGCGGGAATCGCCTACTTCAAGGCGGAGGCGGATTCTGAAGCCAGGATGGATCTGTGGACGCCACGAGAGGTGCTCTGTCATATGATCTACTGGCATCAGGCCACTGTTGAGGGCATCGAATCCGTGGCATCGGGTGGAGAGCCGCATCGGATATACGCTTCAACCGATGAGATGAACGCGAGGTCGGTCGGCCGGGCCGCGGGGCGGGATGTCGCTCAGCTAATCGAAGACATAATTCCCCTGCAGGAGCGCCTGGTAGACGGCGCACGCGGGCTGGAAGACCCGGACGTCACGGTGCTGGTCCGGGCGGACGGAACGGAGCTTTCGGCCTCGCAGCGTCTGGAAGGCATCGCCAAGCACTGGCTGGGGCACCTGGAAGAGCTCAACGCGATCCTGTAGCCGGTCTTCTGCTCCTAATTCCTTTATAAATAACAGCCGACGCGTCGGCGTGGCTGAGGGTGTGATCGCCTGGGTCATGCCTCTAAGTGTGTGCTGATGATGGAAAATGATTACATGTATTCATCGTCGTGTTAATTGTTTCATTATCGTAGCATCAGGGCTTAATATGTCGTGAAAAGCAGAACAGAGTTGACACAGTTGCTCTCTTTTTGCAAAAATGAACGAGTAGCCCAACAAAAGTTGAAGCGTCAAGTACGGTGTCGGCTATGGACACACCCCTTTTCACATGACCTGCTTCGTTCAGGGCCGACCTCGTAATCGGTCTCAGGCGCCTGAGCACCAGTCTGCTCCCCGTTCCAGGGGACATATCATTTACCCGGCAATGCACATTTTCCTTTAAGCAAAGACAGCCCAGGGTGAAAAGTAGCATATAATCCCCGTCTCCGGCCAAGGACAGGCGAGCAGACGGGCATTGATCGTGTGTGGGATTGTGATCGGGAAGAAGGAATCGAATGGTCTATCGAGTCGACGTCAAGCACATCGGCCACTACCTGGAAGAGGTCGATATATTTCGTGGTCTGACCGAGAGGCATCTAGAGCGTATTGCCGCCTTGTGCGAAGAGAGGGAGTTCAAGGAAGGGGACTACCTTGGCGTGCAGAATGAAGTCTCGGAGAGCCTTTACGTCATCACCCGAGGCGAGATAGTTGTCACAACTACCGCACAGGGCGTGGATGTGGTCGTAAGGAGGATAAAGTCGAAAGAGACCCTGCCCGTTGCCGTGCTTTTCGAGCCTCCCAGAATGGTTACGACTGCCAAGGCCACCACGGATGGCAAGGCCATTGTGATTCCTCGGGTCAGATTCATGGAGTTGTGCGAGCTGGAACCACGAATCGGCATGCATATATATAAGGCCGTTTGTGGCGTGCTTATGAGCAGGTATAGGTATACCCTTGAACGACTGGCGGAATCCCTCGACCCGGCGTCGCATCTGGACCCCGCCTGGAAGGGCGCTGAGGTATAGGTGTTGGGCAACAGGTTTATTTGACAATTAGAGGTAACCGGAGCTACGGTCGGCAGGAGTCGCATTAACTAACTCGGCTGGAAGACACATGGAGGTGATCCATGACGGTAATAACGTTTGGAGGCCTGGCCGGCGCCGGCGCGCGATCACTCGGCCCGCTGGTAGCACGGAGACTAGAGGCGGATTACGTAGACCGACTTATATTGACGGACGTCGCCAGGCACGTGGGGGCCACCGTCGAGGCCCTTCACCAAAGGGAGGAGCGGCCGCCCACGACCGGCGAACGCTTCTCGCGGTTGCTGCAGCGCATACTCGAGCGCTCCGCCGTAACGGGCGCTGGAGGCGACCCCTACTTCGGGCCGGGTGTGGCAGCCTTCCTGACAGAGGAGTACGAAGACCTGCCCCAGCCTACCATTACGCGAGGCCACGAGCTGGAAGACGAGAAGTATATCGAGGGCGTGCGGAAGGTCATGCGTGAGATGGCGGGTAGCGGCAACGTCGTACTGGTCGGGCGTGGCGGACACGTAATTCTCAGAGACCTGCCCGACGTTCTGCGCGTGGGAGTGATGGCGCCTATGGAGGCGAGAATCAACACCATCGTTCATCGGGAGCAACTTGACCTGCAGCGGGCTACCGAAACAGTGGAGGCGCGAGACAAGGCCCGGGCCTACTACTTCAAGCGCTTCTTTGACATCGATGAACCCGATGCGCCGGAGCTGTATCATTTCGTGATCAACACCAGTGAGATCAGCCCCGAATACGCCGTGGACATGATCATACACGCCTGCGATGCGATGCGTGAGGGAACCCTACCGAAGAAGGTAAGCGTCGTGGCATGAGCCGGCATAGACGCTCAATTGGGCGGTCGATAGAATAGCGCCGTTTCAAAATGGGTCAAAGTGACTTTAGGGAGCCCCAACTGGGGGGCTCCCTTTTTTCGTTCATCCCCTCATGATAACCACTGTCCATAAAGGTCGATGCCACCCCTCTGCAAGTCGGGCCTGCCCGGCGCAGTCGCCTAATGGCCCACACGAAATGACTAAGCTGGACTTTGTACATTCCGATTGCGGCTCAACACGAAGGCGTAAAGCTGATGGTCAGTAATCGGCGGACTTCTTGCATGTCGAGCCCGCAGGGTGATATCAGAAAGTCCTTGAACGATGAGATAGCTGTTCATTTGGCAGAGCGAAGGCACCATATTAAACTCGTTCGAACGCGCTCCCAACCCCGC
>JADFQF010000437.1 GCA_022561955.1 Chloroflexota bacterium
AGTACGGCGGCGTGCACGCGTTTTTGGAGGTCGGTCGCCTTGCCCAGGGTAGCCATCCTGGCGTAATCGACGGTGTACATGCCGACGCAGGCTCCGGCATCGACCGCAAGGACATCGCCACGTCGGAGGGGGCGGTCCTGGCTGAACTGGTTCTTGGCCCCCGGGAGATCGAGCTGTAGGATCACGAAGGACGTTCTGTCGCCTCCCTCCTCCAGTATCATCCGCCGCATGAGCCGGACGACATCCCGCTCGGTCATGTCCGGCCGAACGAGGTCGAAGAGGCGCTGCCGTGCCCTGCCGGTAATATCCGCCGCCCTTCTTATGAAACCCAACTCCTCCTCTGACTTCACCATTCTGAGCTCGATTAGGATGTCCGAGGCGTCGACGAACCGCGTCTGCGGCAATGCCTCTACCAGTGCCAGATACGCGCCGACGGGCATGCCCATCCGCTGCTCGTGCCCGAGCTCGACGCCCACACGGCCCTTGTTCAGGCCAAGCTCGTTGAGCGCTTCGAGGACGGTCTGGTGGGGAAAGCTGAGAATCTCCGAGTAGCCTCGCGTTTCGGTCACGTAGGAGCTGACCGAGAGATTGTCTATTCCCTGGGTGATCGCCATGGGCTCGCCGTCCAACGGCAGAACGAACATAGACGGCCTCGTCAGAGAGTGGTGAAGTGCGAGGCTGGCCGACGTACCGGCGAAGTACTGAAAGTTCTCCTCGCCGGATATGAAAAGCGCGTCGAGATCCTGGTCTCCCATCAGGCGTCTTGCCTTCGAGTACCGACGGTCCATCTCGCCCCTGGAGAACATGGCGTATTCGAGATTTTCCGATTCCATTGGTCAGACCTCCCTCGATGAGCAACAAAAACTATCCCAGGCTTGCCTTCCGCCGGATGTCCTGTGCCGGGCCTGCCGTGAGAAGGCAACGGATATGGCGCGGGCCAGTTCCGTTGACCGTCTCTTACCTCTAGCATATAATATGCCGTACAGTCCGAAGGTTGATGGAAAATCAGCAATATAGATATAGTTAGGAGAAGCTATGACATCTGATGCGCCGTTCCAATTCAACCGTATGACATTCGAAAACCAGGAGGCTTTCGTCCGAAGTGGCCGACGGTGTGCGACGCCCATCCCCAACGATTTTCAAATAACTCACATTGCTGACTCCCTTCGGGCGTACCGGCAAGCAGGCGCGCGGGAAGTGGAGACCGCCACGATCAATGTGCAGTTTATTCACATTGTCTCCGGTAACGATGGAAAGATCACGGAACAGCAGCGCGTCGACCAGATCGCTGTGCTGAACGGCGCATACAACCAGCACGGTATCACGTTTGAGCACGATGAGGCCGCGGTGATGGAAGTGAATAAACCCCAGTGGTTCCATATGGGATACGGGAGCCAGGCGGAGCGATCGGCCAAGAATGCTCTCCATGTCGATCCCTTGCGCAACCTCAACTTCTATACTGCGGACCTGCAGGACTCGCTGCTCGGTTGGGCCACCTTCCCAGCCGATCTGGCGGGTGATCTAAATCGAGACGGAGTGGTCCTCCTACACTCGTCGCTGCCGGGAGGGTCTTCCGCGCCCTATAACCTTGGGGACACCGCCACCCATGAGGTTGGTCACTGGCTCGGTCTGTACCATACCTTCGAGCCGCGGGGAACGTGCGACCCGTTCGACGACAGGGTCGATGACACAGTTGCTCACATGAATCCCGACTTCGGTACGCCCGGTCCCGGGGTCTACAGCGCGTGTGATGGAGTGTCTCTGTCACCGGTCAAGAACTACATGAATTACACCGACGACTCCTGGATGGACCACTTCACTTTGGGTCAGGGAGGGCGCATGAGGGACCAGATAGGCCTGTACCGCCCCGGCCTAGTCTCTGAGGCCCCGGAGCCCGACCCCCAGCTGGTGCTTTCCGCCGTTGCCACGGGAAATCTGTCGGGCACCGGCCAGGAGCTCGTCTTTTCGGTGAATTTGCCGACCAACACAACGATCACCCTTGATGGCCCGGGCGGGGTAGACTTCGATCTCTACGTGAGGCTGAACCAGGCGCCAACTACGACCGAATACGATCAACGGTCCTATAGCGCAGGCCCGGACGAAAGCCTTCAGGTAACGCCGACGTCACCCGGCCTCTACTTCATAATGGTACGGAGTTACAGTGGCTCCGGCAATTTCGAGCTGAGAGTGGTGCTGGACTGAGGGGGAGGATGGTTACTTCTCTATGACCAGGCGATCTGTATCG
>JADFQF010000438.1 GCA_022561955.1 Chloroflexota bacterium
GGTTCGTGGGAATCTCGACTACAGCGAGCTTGTAGATCTTCCAGAGCTCCTCGGCCTCAGTCGAGGCGGTGCCCGTCATGCCCGAAAGCTTTTCGTACAGGCGGAAGTAGTTCTGCAGGGTAATCGTCGCGTACGTAACGGACTCTCGCTGAACGTGGACGTTTTCCTTTGCCTCCAGGGCCTGGTGCAAGCCGTCGGAGTAGCGTCTGCCCTCCATGAGGCGTCCCGTGAACTCGTCGACGATTATGACCTGGCCGTCCTGGACCACATATTCGCGGTCCCTAAAGAATATGGCCTGGGCCTTGAGGGCGTTCTCAACGAAGTGAACGAGGTCGAAGTTAGCGGGGTCGTATAGATTGGCGACGTTGAGCATCCGCTCCAGATTGGTTATGCCCTCGTTGCTTAGGGCCACCGTGCGGTGCTTCTCGTCGATGGTGTAGTCATCGGTCAGTTTCAGGTTCGGAACGAGCCTGGCGAACTTCTGGTATTCCTTGGGCGACTGTTGCGCCGGTCCGCTGATAATAAGGGGCGTTCGCGCCTCGTCGATGAGGATATTGTCCACCTCGTCGACAATAGCAAAGCAACGATTTCGCTGTGATCTCTGCTCGACATCTATTACCATGTTGTCTCGGAGGTAATCGAACCCGAACTCGTTGTTTGTCCCGTAGGTTATATCGGCTGCGTACGCCTCGCGACGCTCCACCCGGCGCAGCTTCTCCATGCCTCGCTCGCCGTCTTCCACTGTCGCATCGTAGATATACGACGCATCGTGCTGCAACACACCGATACTGACGCCAAGCAGGTCGTATATGACGCCCATCCATTGGGCGTCGCGGCGCGCCAGGTAGTCGTTGACCGTGACTAGGTGAACGCCTTCGCCGCCAATTGCATTGAGATAGGCGGGCAGGGTGGCGACCAGCGTCTTACCCTCACCGGTGCGCATCTCCGCGATCTTGCCCTGGTGAAGGGCAATGCCTCCGATGAGCTGCACATCGAACTGGCGCATGCCCAGCGTGCGTTTCCCGGCCTCGCGCACCGCGGCAAAGGCCTCGGGAAGGATATCGTCCAGCTCTTCGCCCTTATCGATTCGTACCGCGAACTCTTCCCTGAGTCCGCCGAGATCGTAGTCCGAAAGCTTCTCGAACTCAGGCTCAAGCTCGCTTATTTCTTCGACCGCGCCTTGTAGCTTCTTGAGGGCGCTGTCGTTGGAGCCTCCAAGCAGCTTAGTGAATGTCTTTAGCATCGAGTGATTCCGCCCCTCAGTTTAACTGTGCCGACCTGTGTGAGGCCAAAAGTTTCGTCCAATTTACATTATAAACCATAAATCGTCATGCCCGCCCAAGATTGCCCTCAACCCAAACAGAACGAATACCGAGGCCACTCAAAGGCTTCCCGTCGCCATCATATGCGCCGCGAGGCTCTGAGACGATCATACCCCGGACGCCGGGAGCTATTCCAGCTTTCGAACACCCACTTCGTCTCGTCTAGATATTAAACGCAGCTTCACGGGAGTGGTTGCGCGCCGGTCATGCAGCACTCGAAGCAACGCCCTTACATGTGGTACGCTCATGCCTGCTAAGGGGAGGTTATCCGAGCCTTCGAGAAAATATCCAGGGGAGGTAAATCAACATGGGGGACTACCTATATCTGGTCCAGATGGACGTACCGGACGCCAAGGAAGACGCCTTCAATCGCATCTACGACACGCAGCACGTACCAAATTTGCTGAAGTTGCCCGGCTTGAGCGCCTGCAAGCGGTACAAGCTGGAGTCCACCGACCAGGAGGGAATGGCCCGGTACCTCGCACTCTACGAGATGGACTCACCGGACCTTCCCGAGACCGCCGAGTGGAAGGAGCAGTCGGACAAGGGCGATTGGGCGATAGAGATCCGGCCGCACACAACCAACCGCTCGCACGCCGTATTCAAAAAGGTCGACTAGCGCTAACCCGGTCCGGCCCACGAAATCGCGGAGGATCATGACGCTAATTCTTGGCGTTCCGGGCGCCGGCTCAAGGGAGAAGAATATGTGCAGAAGCATCAAGACACTACGTAGACCCTACGCGGAAGGCACCGACCAGGAGGTGCGGGAGGCGGCGCTTCAGTACGTTCGCAAGATCAGCGGCTTCCGAAAGCCGTCTCAGGTCAACGAGAGGGCGTTTGACGCCGCCGTCGAGGACGTGGCCAGGGCATCGCGTAAGCTGTTGGACTCGATGACGGTAAGAGCCGCCGCCGGCTAGCGAGC
>JADFQF010000439.1 GCA_022561955.1 Chloroflexota bacterium
CGAGCTTCCCTTGCCAACGCCGCGCCCCGGACCATGGCCTCCAGCTTTCTGTATGCGACCTCTCGCTTCAGGTACTTCATACCGCAGTCCGGCGCTATCATCAGGCGCTCCGGGGCGACATACCGCAGGGCCTCCCGAATCCTTTCCGAGATCACTACGGGTGACTCGATGCGTTCGTCGCCCAGGTCCAGGACTCCAAGGACGATGGTCTTGGTTGGTAGCTCTTTCAATACTGCCAGGTCCAGCTTCGGTTGCGCGGCTTCGATTGAGATGTGTTGCACGACCGATTCCTCGAGCTCCGTGAGAAACGAGTAGCCGCTCGGCTTTTCGCTCACGACTGCCGCATACCCGAAGCACAGGTGCAGGGCCGTTGTGCCGTTAGCGCCCTCTAACGCCCTGTTGATGACGGCGACGCCGTATTGCCGCGCCTCCTCGACATTGTTCCGCAGCCAGGGTTCGTCGAGCTGCACGATGTCCGCGCCTGCCGCAAACAGCTCCTTCACCTCCTGGTTCACGCACGCGGCATAGTCCATTGCCAGGCTTTCGCGGTCGGGGTAGTACTCGTTTTGGGCCTGCTGAGCCAACGTAAACGGGCCGGGAACCGTGACCTTGATGCGGCGGTCGGTGTTTCGTCGGAGAAACTCGACATCGCCGACCTGCACCGGTCGCAGCCGACGTATCGGGCCGACAACCCTGGGCACGGCCGTTGGCGGACTCGTACCCCTGGTGATCTGTCCCGGATTGTCCAGGTCCAGTCCGCCCAGTGCGGTTGCGAACCGATTGGAGTAGCTCTCCCGACGTATCTCCCCGTCGGTGATGATGTCCACGCCGGCACGCTCGAGGTCGCGGACTGCCAGCAGCGTGGCGTCGTCCTGCGCCTGCTGGAGACGCTCGTCGGGAATGCGCCAGAACCCCGGTATCCGTATTCTGGGCACCGATCTATCGAATAGGACCTGGCGGTCGACCAGCCAGTCCGGCTGCGGGTAGCTTCCGACGACCGTCGTGAGCAGCCTGTCATTCATATCTCACCGTAAATCCGTGGTTGCATATTGCATTTTCTTGTCGCCAGGCCGCGGGATGCCGCTACTACAGGCCCTCCATCACCTTCCGCGTATATTCGGGGTCGGCGACCCTGAAGCTTGTCAGCGCGGTTATCTCTTCCTTGTAGTAGGCCCGGAAGTTGACGCCCTTCTGGGTCGCCTCGCGCTTCAGCTCACGTACCATCGCCACGTTTTCCAGGGCGGAGCGCAAGTCGGACTCGATAGTCCAACCGGCCTTGTAGGCGATGCGCCCGGTGTGGTCTATGATCCAGCTCATGTTGGGTATGCCGCCGTAGGTCCGATGAACGTCGCCGTCCAGCGTGTCCACGAGAATCCGGCGCGGCGTATCGTGCCTGGCCTGCAGGTCGCGGGCGTGCTGGATCTTCTGCTCCATGGTGCGATGCACGGGATGGGTCGGGTAGTCGTCGGGGTGGACCTCTCTTACGTACACGAAGAGAAAATGGACCCGATCGGCATACTCCTCCGAAAGCTTATCGATAAGCGGAAACTCCGCCTGGCACGGCGGTCAGGTGATGGACCCGAACTCGATCATGACGGGCTTTCCTCGAAGCTTCGACAGGGTAACGTCCTCGCCGTCGAGGTCACGAAGGGTGAAGTCCGGCGCCGGGTCTCCCGCGTGGACGATCGTCCTGAAATGCTCGAACTCCCCGCTCCACGGCTTCCAGGCCTCGAAATTATACTCCCGACCAAAAAACTCGGGCATCGCTTTCCCTCCATCTTCGACTTTTTCCCCTACCGGTAGGCGTGACACGTATTGATCTTGATTACGGGCTTTGGCTTAGAAATTGTCCAAAAAAGGAGGACGTCTTGTTCCTGCCCGCCCAGAGGAGTTTTTGCTCCGGTGGCACATCCCCCCAAACCCCGTCATTCCGGCGTAAGCCGGAATCCAGAAGGAGCTCTCCATGGCCATTCTGAGACAGCTGCTTAGTAGTAGACCGAGTTGCCGGTGCCTCCGTTGGCCACGATGAGCTCGCCCGTGATGGCCCACGCCTTGTCCGACACCAGAAACGTCGAGACGTAGGCGATCTCAGAGGCATCCACCATGCGGCCGAGGGAGTTGCCGGTGGGAGAGCCCTGGGCGAAGTCCTGCTTCTCTACCTCCTCGGGAGAGATGCCGAGCTGGGCCGCGCGAGCCTCCATTACTCCGGGGTTACGCTCCGTACGCGTGGTGCCCGGATGGATG
>JADFQF010000040.1 GCA_022561955.1 Chloroflexota bacterium
TGCGATGCCGGCGTCTCGAAGCGCCTCGGCCTCTTCGCCTCCGCGTCCGAACACGAAGGGGTCGCCGCCCTTCAATCGGACGACGCGCTTGCCCTCTTTGCCCAGCCTCACGAGAAGATCGTTGATATCCTCTTGCCTGTTGTCGGACTTGCCGGGAATCTTTCCGACGTCGATCAGCTCGGCGTCGTCACGCGCGGCCTCCAACAGGGCACTGTTGGTAAGGCGGTCGTAGACGATGCAGTCCGCCGACTCGACCTGCCTCATGCCCTTGACCGTAATGAGGCCGGGGTCGCCGGGTCCCGCGCCTACCAGATAGACGATGCCGGCCATCTTACGACACGCCCGCCGCGAGTATCTCACGGGCGCCCATGGACAAGAGCGTCGAGGCCATCTTCTCGCCGGCGCCCTCCGGGTCGGACTCGGCGAATGATTCCGAATCTTTCACCATGGTCGAGCCGTCCGGAGTGGCGGCGACGGCTGACATGACGATCCGGCCGTTCTCGATTACGGCGTATGCGGCGACGGGCACCGTGCATCCGCCGCCCATGGCCTTCAGGAAGGCACGCTCGGCCCTAACCGCGAGGCTGGAATGGGGATGGCCCGCTATTGCCACCAGGCTCCGCGTTGCCTCGTCGTCGGCTCGGATCTCCAGGGCGAGGGCACCCTGTCCAACGTCGGGTACGCAGACCTCCGGCGTCAGATATTGGCTGATCTCACTTTGCCTTCCGAGCCTCACGATGCCGGCGGCGGCCAGGACTACGCCGTCGTAGTCGCTGCCCTGGGCCTTTTCCAACCGCGTACCGACGTTTCCGCGAATCGGGATGAAGCTGATGTCACGCCGCACTGCACTCAGCTGAGCGATGCGTCTCGGGCTGCTCGTGCCTATCCTCGCGCCCTCGGGCAGCTCTTCCAGCGGCAGGCCCCACTTATTCACGATTACGTCGCGAGGGTCCTCTCTCCGTGTAATGGCCCCGATGGTCAGGCCGTCCGGCAGCTCCGAGGGAAGGTCCTTTGCGCTGTGTACGGCCAGGTCTACCTCATTCGAGAGCAGGGCGACTTCCAACGCCTTCACGAACATGCCCCGCTCCATGCTAAGAAGGGGAGCGATCTTGTTGCGGTCGCCCTCGGTATTCATTGGTACGACCTCAATCCGCAGGTCGGGCGCCGCGGCCCTCAGGTGCGCCACCACCTCATCGGTCTGGGCCAACGAAAGCGGGCTCGTGCGTGTGCCGATTCTTAGTGTGTCAGTCGTGGTCATGGTTTTCGCGCCATTTCTTAATTTCCACGGGCGCGTGGCCTAGTGCCCGGCGCCGTTGGCCGAGGCGACGGCCTTCTTTTCCTCCCACATCTCGCAGACGCGGTCAGTGCAGTCGCACGTCGTCCCTCGCATCAGGTCCTGGAGCAGAATCACTCTGGCCTCGTCGTATTTGCCGTCCTGGACCATGTCGACGAGGCTGTCGGTTATGCAGGCCTGCCAGTGGTCGGTGAATAGGGTAATGCCTTTTCCACGTATCTCGGCCCTGGCATCGGCCAGCAGGGGCGCGAGGTCCGCGTATTCCATCACGGGATGGCCCGACTCGATGGGGCTGCCGTCCAGGACCTCACGGAACTTGCGTGCCAGCGCCGGGCTTGCGCCGCCCGTGGAAGCGGCCAACGTGACCACTCCGCGCCTGGATACCGCCGGAGCAATGAAAGTGCATAGAGGCGTTACGTCCACCACGTTCAGCAGGACGTTCCGCTCTTCCGCCTCCTTGGCGATCTCTCGGTTGACCGCATTGTCGTCGGTCGAGGCTATGCAGATGAACGCATCGCTGAGGTCGCCGGACCGGTACGGCCTCTGGCGCCACTCGATGCGACTGTCGCGCGCCAGGTCACTCACCCCCGGATTCACCTCAGGGCTTATGACGATGACCTTGGCCTCACACTCCAGAAGCTTCTGGACTTTTTCCTCTCCGATATTCCCGCCGCCTATAACGAGGCAGTTGCGGTCCTTAATATCGATGAAGGCTGGGTAGTAGACGGGCAAAGTGTCTCCTCTAAAGGTCTCGGAAAAATGATTTCAATACTATTGTAGCTCGGCGGCGGGAAGGATGCAGAATATCGATCGCACCGACGCGCCATGCAAAGACATTAGCGGCTGAACGGGCTAGAGAGCTCTATACGAAGTACCTGACCCTGGTCTTCTTGAACTCTCTCGTGCTGTACAACAGCTTGTAATCGTCGATCTCCGTAGCCTCCGAGATCTCTTTGGCTACCTCTTCACACTGCTTCTCGGTCGTCGTGTGAATCATCGTGAAATGCGTGTATTCCCAGTCGGGGAAGGTCGGTCGCTCGTAGCAGTGGGTGACCCATTTCGACTGGGCCATCTTATTGCCCACCTCGACGGACCGCTCGGACGGGACCTTCCAGACCACCATGGCATTGGCGCTGAAGCCGGCGCGCCGATGATGCAGCACGGCGCTGAACCTACGCATGAGTCCCCGCTTCTCGAGCGAGCTCGCCGCTTCGAAGAGCTCGTCCAGTGTAATCCCTATTCGCTCCGCCATGGGCCTGAAGGGTTCGGGCTCGAGGGGAACGTCCTCTTGCAGCTCGCGAATGACCTCTTTATCTGCTTCGGTTATCTCCTGAGCCTTATTCCAGCCCCCTTTGCCATCTTCATTTAGTCCATCGGGACTAAAGTAATTTTTGGAAGCGCCCTCTTCTTTAATCATATCGAAATTGACGCCTATCTTGAAGAATTTAATCGTCGGCATCAGTCTGTAGGAATCGGCGGCGGTGCGTTCCGCCATGGCGGCCACGGTCTCTTCCAGGTCCTCATCGGGAGGCACAGCGACCGTAAACCAGATGTTAAAATGGCCGTTTCGCTCGTAATTGTGGCTGACGCCGGGGTGTTCATTAATGATTTGCGCGCCGGCGTCGAGGGTTTCGTCGGGGATTCGCATGGCGACCAGCGTAGTCTTATAGCCCAGACGCCTCGTATCGAAAATGGCGCTTATTTGGCGGACGATATTCTTATCTTTGAGACTGCCAATCCGCCGGATGACATCGTCCTCTGATATTCCTAGCTCCTCGCCAATATTCTCGTAAGGCCGCCGTACCAGGGGAAACGCCCTCTGAATGATATTGAGAAGCTGTTTGTCGGTTAGCTCAATTTCGGATGGACTCGTCTGAGTAGCCATTTACCTGACCCCATCAACCTGATTGTGTCGCGTCAACGCGTTGGCTCCGGCTGGACACGAAACGCACCGAACCGACGCGTTTTAACTTAAGGCATAATTAGGTTAGCATGGCGTTCTGAGGCCAGTCAACGCCGGTACGTTCAAAGAAATGGCGTTCCAACCGTCTTTTCGGACGCCCGTACGCTCGTTTGGTAAGAGATTCGTCAAGTCCACTTATTGGTGAGGGGGCAATCAGCTGGAGGAAAGAAGGGCCCGTCTCCTTGAAGGACTACGCAAGGAGATCAAAGACGACAGGGTGATAGACGCCATGATGAGGGTCCCCAGAGAGGCCTTTGTCCCGGCGCCCAGCCGACATCTGGCATATGAAGACGCGCCTGTCGGCATCGGACGTGGCCAGACCATCTCCCAGCCCTTCATCGTCGCGGTCATGATCAGCGCACTCGAGGTCAGACGGTCGGACAAGGTGCTCGAGATAGGCACGGGCAGCGGTTATCAGGCCGCCATCCTCGCCGAGCTGGCCCGCGAGGTGATAACGGTGGAGCGCATAGAGTCTTTCGTGCTGTCCGCCCAACAGCGGCTGGAGCACCTTGATTACCGAAATATCAGGGTCTTGCAGGCGGGCGAAGGGATTGGCTGGTCTGAGCTTGCCCCGTATGACGGCATTATCGTGGCGGCCGGCGCGCCAACGCTTCCAAAAGGCCTGATCCAACAGCTGACGATCGGAGGCAGGCTGGTGGTGCCCGTCGGATCGCTTGAATCGCAGCAGCTCATGAAGGTAACGAGGACCTCGGAGGGCTACACGGCGCGCACTCTGGGCGAGTGTAGATTCGTTCCCCTAATTGGCGACCATGCCTGGTCGGAGGAGCATTCTGCCTGAGGTTATGAACCGGTCCCAGCACGGGCCGTATTCAGGTTGTCATTCCCAATAGCCTATGCCTATACTGAAGCGCCTGAAAGCCTGAAAGACCGGCAAAACGCTCTGATTTCGTCGAAGGATATGGGGAGTGCAGTCCGCCTGAGGCGGACTGCCGGGAGCCTGAGGGTGTCCCTCGGATAAAGGTTCATTCCTTTCCTTCCCCGATTGAGTGCCGGAGACGGTCGAAGGAGTATCTCAACGACCTGCTGGTCTGGTCATTGGTGTGGTTGAAGGAATATGGATTACGAAGTTGTAATAGGGCTGGAAGTGCACTCCCAGCTTCTGACGGAAAGCAAGATGTTCTGCGGCTGCGCGGCGTCTTACCAGGACTCTGAGCCGAACACCGTGGTCTGCCCAGTGTGCATGGGGATGCCCGGAGTGTTGCCCGTCATTAACGAGCGGAGCGTCGAGTACGTTGTCAGGACCGGACTCGCCCTCGATTGCAGCATCGCCGGCTATACGAAGTTCGACCGCAAGAACTACCCTTATCCGGACCTGATGAAGGGCTACCAGATATCTCAATACGACCAGCCCATCGCATCCAACGGCTGCCTGGTGATCGACGTGGATGGTGACCAGAGGAGCATCGGCGTGACGCGCGTTCATCTCGAAGAGGACGTCGCGAAGCTGTTCCATCGGACCGACCCCGGCGGCGAAGGGTACAGCCTTCTGGACATGAACAGGGCCGGCGTGTCTCTCATGGAGGTCGTTAGCGAACCCGATATGCGAAGCCCCGAGGAGGCGCGGGGTTATCTAACTCAGATGCAGACTATTTTAAGGTACATAAACGTCAGCACCGCGAACATGGAGGAGGGCAACTTCCGCTGCGACGCCAACATCTCCATCCGACCCAGAGGGACCGACGAGCTGGGCCCCAAGGTGGAAATCAAGAATATGAACAGCTTCCGGGCCGTCTTCCGGGCGCTGGAGTATGAGGTCGAAAGGCAGAACAGGGCCGTCCGGGAAGGCGAGCGCATCGTACAGGAGACGAGGGGTTGGGACGAAGCGACCGGAACGACGTTCTCCCAGCGAATCAAAGAGGCGGAGAACGACTACAGGTACTTCCCCGAACCCGACCTGCCTCCGCTGCTGCTCGACGAGGCATGGGTAGATGGGATTAAGCAGACCTTGCCTGAGCTGCCCCGAGCCAAGGCGAAGAGGTTTATCGGGCAATACGGCTTGTCTTCGTATGACACGGGACTGCTTACATCCTCCAAGGCGATCGCCGACTACTTCGAGTCGGTGGTCGAGGCCGGAGACGTCTCACGGGAGCAGACGGCGCCCTTCGCCAAATCGGTGAGCAACTGGATTCTCGTCGAGCTCGCCCGGCTCCAGAATCAGGCCGGCGTGGGCATCGAGGAGCTTAAGATATCTTCTCGCGACTTCGCGGACTTACTGAAGATGATCGAAGACGGCACTCTCAGCTCCAGCATGGCCAAGACCGTGTTCGAGGACATGTTCGACAGCGGAAGGCCGCCGAAGGACATCGCCGACGAGTCCGGCCTGGCGCAGATCAGCGACGTAGATTCCATCCGTAGTGCCGTAGACGAAGCCGTCTCGGCCAACCCAAAGCCTGTAACCGAATATCTGGAGGGCAAGGAGACGGCGATCCGTTTCCTCGTCGGTCAGGTCATGAAGATAACCCGAGGCAAGGCGAACCCCCAAATGGCCAACGAGCTTCTCAGAGAGAAACTGGAGTCATTGAAGTAGCAGCATGAACAACGGTACGGGCCTCAACGGCTCAAACGAGTACTCTCCGGAACGCCGGTCTTCGCGTTGGTACAATCTCGTCAGGCTTCTTGTGCCCGGCCTGAACCTCAAGAGATGGCTCGTCCTGGGAGCGGCCGGC
Source organism: Chloroflexota bacterium (assembly GCA_022561955.1). The sequence continues at coordinate 5,945 of JADFQF010000040.1, forward strand.
ATCTCCATCGTCTCCGTCGGCATCGCGTTTCTCGCCAGGAGGGCGCTGGCGCTGAACTTCCCCGACTTTCTGCCCGGATATCTCGAAGGAGTCCTTCTCCTTGGTATCGGGTTTGTATCGATCGTCATAGCGCTTTACGGCCTCTACCGGTCTCTGGGGCCTCTGATTCTCGCCTCCACCAGCATAAACAGAGGAATAGCCAACACTATCTATACGCGTCGATCGCTGGGCCGCGGCCCGAGAATCGTTGTGATCGGCGGCGGCACCGGACTCTCGGTCCTGCTAAAGGGCCTGAAGAGGCAGACCGACAACCTGACGGCCATCGTGACCGTGGGGGATGACGGCGGAAGCTCAGGGCGGCTCCGCAAGGAGATGGGAATCCTGCCCCCCGGGGACTTTCGCAACTGCCTCGTTGCCATGTCGGACGCCGAAACGCTGCTTCAGGACCTGTTTCAGTACCGCTTCGATCAGGGCGACGGACTGAAGGGGCACAGCTTCGGCAACCTTTTCATCGTCGCCATGACCAACGTCACGGACAGCTTCGAGCAGGCGCTCCTGGTATCTTCACAGGTGCTCGGTGTCCGAGGAAGCATCGTGCCCGCGACGACGGCCAATTTGCAGCTCTCCGCGGAGCTGGCAAACGGGACGGTCATAGACGGCGAGTCCAACATCTCCGAGGCGGGAGGTGACATACGGCGGCTGCATATCGTCCCCGCAGACGCCGCGGCGCACCCACCCGCGGTCGAGGCCATAACCAACGCCGATTTCATCGTAATAGGCCCGGGAAGCCTCTACACAAGCATCCTACCAAACCTCGTCGTTGGGGGAATTAATGATGCCCTCAGAACCACCCGGGCGACCAAGATTTACGTCTGTAACGTAGTCACGCAGATGGGCGAGACCGAAGACTATTCGGTCGCAGACCATCACGAAGCCCTCGTCCGCCATACCTTCCCGGAGATCGTCGATTACGTCGTTGCAAACAATCGAATGTTCCAGCTGGGGTCACGCTACTTTGGGAACGTCGTGCGAATCGACGATCGAACATTGAAGTACGCCCGCCTGTACACCGGTGACCTGACCAACGCCGATTTTCCCGCCAGACACGACAGCGAAAAGCTGGCACAGGTCCTGATGGATGTGTATCATGAGACTAGGAAAGCTCGGACCTCTTCGAAGGCGGCGATGTCCGAGAAATAGGGCTGCGGACCCCAGGATACAACATGCTCAATATCATTCAGATAATCGTTTCGGTAATATTGATCGGCATAATTCTTCTTCAGGTTAAAGGGCAGGGCACCGGCCTGTTCGGCTCTTCCGAGGGCTCTTTCAGGACCCGCCGGGGCCTGGAGAAGACTCTGTTCCAGTTCACGATCTTCATGGTGGTCGTCTTCATAGGGATGTCCATGATCAGCGTGAGATTTTTCAACTAAGGCCGCGACATCTCCAGGATCGCCACGGGACCAGCTAACGCCAACCCTAACGGAAAGCCCTTTGCCTGGTGTCTCCCCGCATCGTAACCCTTACCACAGACTTCGGCCACGGCGACGGGTTCGTGGCGGCAATGAAGGGTGTAATCCTTGGCCTGAGCTCCACGGTAACCCTCGTTGACGTCAGCCACGAGATCCCTCCACAGGACGTCCGGCACGCGGCGTTCGTCCTGGGCACCGTATGCCGATACTTCCCGCCCGACGCCATTCACCTGGCGGTCGTCGATCCCGGCGTGGGTTCGTCGCGCAGTCCGATTCTCATCGAGACTCCCCACGGGACCTACGTAGGCCCCGACAACGGCATATTCTCGCGAGCGCTGTTGGGATTTCGAGCAGCCATGCAAGACGATGGTGCGGCAGGCCGTCAGTCAGAGGACGGCCCTGCGCTTGAGACAGCTCCCGCGAACTGCAAGGCCTACGCGCTGAACAAGGCCAAGTACTGGCTGGAGCCCGTAAGCGACACCTTTCACGGCAGGGACATCTTCGCTCCCGTCGTAGGCCACTACGCCGGGGGTGTGCCCGCCCATGAGCTTGGGTCGCTCATAGCCGAGGTGAGGACCTTGCCAATGCCCTTACCGAGGAGCAGCGGAAACGTCGTGCATGGTCAGATAATTCATGTCGACCGATTCGGAAACCTCGTAAGCAACATCGCGATAGAAAGCCCTGTCGGGGTAAGCCTGGAGGTAAACATAGGTGATAGACGCATATCCGGGCCATCGCGATCGTACGCGTCCGCGACCGGTCTGTTGGCGATAGTGGGCAGCCACGGCTTCCTCGAGATAGCCGTCAGAAACGGTAGCGCCGCCGAGAGTCTGAATGCCGGCGTGGGAACGCCGCTTACGGTAGTCTTCCGCGAGGGACTCACGCCGGAGGATTAAGGAATAAGCTTGCCGGGGTTGAGGATGCCGGCGGGGTCCAGCGCCTTCTTTATGCTTTGCATCAGATTCATGCCAGAGCCGAGCTCATCGTCCATCATGTGGGAGAGCTTGACGCCGACGCCGTGACAGTACTCCATCGTGCCGCCCATCTCTTGCGCCATGCCCAGGACCTGGTCCACTACATCGCCAAGCCCGGCGGCGCCGGCCTCATCCTCGTCGTCTTCGCGTGCGATCATAAAGGAAAAATACTCGGGCATGCCCCACAGAGACCATTCGCGAACGATGACCCGATTGCCGGAGAAGACGCGCTGACATCTCCGCCTGTACTCCAGGACCTTGGAGACCGGCAGCGCCACGTGAAGGTAGTCCATCCTGTAGGCGGACCGGCCGCGCCGCGCCGACAGCGGCGCATCGCTCTCGATGACTTCACTCCTGTAGCGTTCTCCCGAAGAGTGGCGGGTCTTCCAGAAGCGGTGGGCCACGCCTTCGTCGCCCCTGCGGCCATCGAAC
>JADFQF010000440.1 GCA_022561955.1 Chloroflexota bacterium
CACATCGCCCGTCGACTTGCCCGCCACTCGTAGGGCGACCGTCTCGGCGTGGGCCGTCGGGTCCTTATCGGTGGCCACCAGATTTCGCCCGCGAGCGATAACCTCGCCGTCCTTGACGATGATAGAGCCAACCGCGACGTTGCCCTCGCTCTTACCCGTCGCTGCGTCCTCGAGGGCAATGCGCATGTACCGTTCGTGCTGCTCCTGCATCTCTCACCTTCTTCTCGTTGGAACCGTTGGGCGCCACTCCGTTTTGCTAGTCCGCCGCCGGTATGGCCAGCTGCGGCTCCGGCATCTGAGGCCGCTGCTCCCGGATGACCCGCTCCTGGTCCTCTCTGTCCAGCGCACTGAACCTTTCGGCGGCGTCCAGGACCTTTGGAAGCAGCGTGACGTCGCCGGCGCTGGGCGCGGTATGCATGGGTTGGGAGAGCACCCACCACAGGGCGCGGTCGATATCTCCCTGCTCGCGGTGAGGGTCGTACCAGGTCGTTGCATCGCGCTCTCGGCCGCCCCATCCGCTTCGGGCTATCATCTTAATAGTCTGGATGCCCAGGTCTCGCGACGCCGCCTTGGCGAGCAGCGCCTCCGCGTCCTCGCGGTACTTTGGGTCCTTGAACATGACGGCGCTGACGGGGAACATGATCGTGTCGAAGTCGAACCGCTCCAGCGCCTCGAGAATTACGCGGGGTATCTCCGGACCGTGGCCCGTAATGCCGAGCCACCGTGCCTGCCCCTGCTCCCGTAGCTCCACCAGCGCCTCCAACGCGCCGCCCGCAGCCGTGACCTTGTCCAGCTCCTCCATGGAGGCGACGGAGTGCAGCTGGAACAGATCGAATGACTCGACGTTCAGCCTCTCTTTGATGCTGTTGATGTCGTCCCAGGCGGCCTGCTTTGTGCGCTCCCTGGTCTTCGAGCCCAAAAAGACCTGGTCGCGAATCTTCGGCATCCAGGAAGCCATGCGCTCCATGGCCTGCCCGTAGGTGGGGGCGATGTCTATGTGGTTGACGCCTGCGTCCAGGACCTGCTGAATGGCCTTATCGGCGACCTCCTGTGTTACGCGCCCTAAACCAGCCGTGCCAAATGTCACGACGGTGCTCTCGTGTTCGGTCCTTCCAAGTCTTCGTTTCTCCATCGAAATCAGCTCCCTGAATTTAAGCTAATGCTGACAGCTATTATCGGGGGACGGCCGCCTCAAATCAAATGGGTTGACGGCTGGGCTAATATAAAGGGGACAAGGCTGATTGGAAGGGAAGGCAAAATGCCCGAAGCGCCGGAGCTCGAGGTCGTCAAGGACTTCCTGAACGCACGGGCGGTAGGCTGCAAAATCACGGAGGCGGCCATACTGAAGCCCAGCGTCGTGCGCTCGATCAGCGCCGACCTGGTCCAAGACGTCGCGGGCCGCAGCCTCGATAGGGTCAGCCGGCGAGGAAAATTTCTCTTCCTCGACCTCTCGGGAGACCGCGTTATCGTGATCAACCCCATGCTGACCGGCGCTCTGCAGTACGCCGAACCCAAGGACCGCGTGTACAAGCGCACATGCGTGATATTCAACCTGTCCAACGGGCGGGAGCTGCGCTACGTCGACGACAGGCAGATGGGCAAGGTCTACTACGTATCGCGAGACGACATCGACCAGATCCCCCGTCTTGACGAGCAGGGCCCGGACGTGCTCGACGACGATTCGTTCGAGGACTTTCAGCTTCGGCTGAGGTCCTTCCCCGGCGAGATCAAGGGCGTCCTGACCAGGGGTCGAGTAATCGCGGGCATCGGGAACGCCTACGCGGACGAGATACTCTTCGAGGCGCGGATCTACCCGTTCAAGAAGCGCAAGGCTCTTTCAACCGACGAGCTACGCAGGCTGTTCGAAAGCTCTCGGCGGGTCATCGAAGAGGCGACGGAGGTCGTCCGAGAGCGCATGGGCGACGACATACACCTGAAGCTGCGCGACTTCTTGAAGGTGCACAACAGGGGCGGCGAGCCCTGTCCCAGGTGCGGCAACAACATCAGCCAGGTCACGGCCAACAAGCGCATCACCAGCTATTGCCGCAAGTGCCAGCCAGGCATGCTCCTCCGCAACTAGTTTTGCGGCGCTTCTAGACGACATTGATCAATGTGACAAAGATATTCACTCAAAAGGATGCACGCCTTATTCCCGCCCGCCTGGAGAGGATTTTCTTTCTGGGGGCACATCCCCCAGAACCCCGTCATTCAGGCGAAAGCCGGAATCCAGAAGGGA
>JADFQF010000441.1 GCA_022561955.1 Chloroflexota bacterium
CCCATCAGTATGGGATGGCCTCCGCTCACGGCGAACTCCAGTGTGGCCGGCGTTCGGGTGGCCGCGATGTATATCGGCGGATGGGGCTTCTGCACGGGTTGAGGAACGAGGTTGGCGTGCCTCACGTTGTAGAAGCGGCCTTCGTTGGAGTAGTCCTGAGTCGTCCACAGGCCCTTTATTATGCCGACGGACTCCCGAAATCGCTCCTGGCTCTCGTTCTGGTCGATGTCATAGGCGAAGAACTCGTAGTCCGCGCTGCCTCTGCCAAGGCCTACGTCGAGCCTGCCGCCGCTCACGAGGTCCACCAGCGCCGTCTCCTCAGCCACCTTGACCGGGCTGTGCAGGTTGGGGATGATGACGGCGGTGCCGAGCCGAATCGTCTTCGTGTGGGCGGCCATCGTGCTGACCAGGACCATGGGCGACGAGCCGAGCCCGTAGCGGGAGAAGTGATGCTCCGTCAGCCAGGCGCTGTGAAAGCCGAGCTCTTCCGCGAGCTGAATCTCCTCGATGGCGCACTCGACGATGCGCCTTGGGTCGACGCCTTCCGGCCATGGAAGGTGAGTAAGCAGGGCAAACTTCATCTGTTACTCTCTTCAATACGAAATTTCGACTATTATTCCACAGGACGGGCATCGCTGCTACTCTCGACGCGTACGGCATGCGTACCCATGGCGGGAGAACGGCTAATTTAACCGATATTGGTCTTATCCCCTTGCCTGAAATATAATTGGTGGCGCCATAAAATTTCAAACTCGACCCTCTGGAGGTTTTATACATGAGAGCCAATATTCTCCGCGAGAAGCTGAACGCCGGCAAGCCGACAGTCAGCACTCATATCCATACCGTGTGGCCGTCCATCGTTGAGGCCCTGGGACACACCGGAATATACGACTACGTTGAGTTCGTGGCGGAGTACGGCCCGTTCGACCTGCATGACCTCGACAACCTGTGCCGGGCCGCCGAGCTGCACAATATGGGCACGATGATCAAGGTCGATCAGGCCCATCAGGGCTTCCTGGCGCAGCGTGGTATCGGCGCGGGATTCAGCAGCGTGCTCTTCACCGACTGCCGCAGCGCCGACGACGTGCGAGAGTGCATTCGCATCGCCAAGCCGGACACTCCCGAAGACAAGGGCCTGTACGGCGTTGCGACTCGAAGGAACTCGTTCATGGGGTATGGCGGCTCCGCCGAGTACGTCCAGTCGTTGAATGAGACTGTCATCGCGATGATGATCGAGAAGAAGGGCGCCGTGGATAACCTGGATGAGATCCTCGAGATTCCGGGGATCGACATGGTCCAGTGGGGAGGCTCCGACTATTCCGTTAGCATCGGCAAGGCCGGACAGCGCAACGACCCCGAGGTCCTCGCGGCCAGAGATAAGGTCTTCAAGACGTGCATCGAGAAGGGCATCCCGCCGCGAGCAGAGATTCAGTCTGTGGACCAGGCCAAGGAATTCCTGGACATGGGCGTGCGCCACTTCTCCATAGGTACGGATATCACGATCTTGTTCGGCTGGTGGAAGGAGAACGGCGAGAAGCTCTGGAAGGCCATGGAGGGCGCTTAATTCCGGCCCAAGGCTGACCCTAATTAGCATGCGGCCATGCTCGGCCGCATGCACTGGCCGCCGCCGCGCCATCCAGGGACTCAGATTCAGAAAGTGAGACAACAGCTTGGCGTATCCGCATATTTTCGCAGGCAATCCCCTGGACCGGGGTGAGACAGAGCGCCGTGACGAGGAGTGGATCAGCTCCAAGGCGCGGGACAAGGGCAGCAGGTTCCTGCCGATGCGCGACCTGAACGTCCTCATAACCGAGGAGTCCCAGGTGCAGCTCGGGTGGGTCGGCGTCGAAGAGCTGGAACAGGTCAGCGACGACCTCAGCCCGATGTTCTTGGGCATGCAGGAAGGCGCGACCTACTTTGCCGTGGACGTCACCGCGCATCCTGACGGCGCAGCTGGCCTGGAGTCGGGTGAGGGCCGCAGATTCGAGGAGTCCAGGTCGGCGGCGGAGCAGCTTTCGGGCCCGGAAGCGGCAATACTGGCGCAGGCCAGGTCTCAGCTCAACTGGCACAAGAGCCACCAGTTCTGCTCCGCCTGTGGACACAGGTCGAACGTAGGCCGTGGCGGGCAGGTGCGAATCTGCCCGAACTGCCAAGTCCACCACTTTCCTCGGACGGACCCCGTCGTCATCACCGTCGTCGTCGACGTCGAAAACGACCGCTGCCTTCTCGGCCAGT
>JADFQF010000442.1 GCA_022561955.1 Chloroflexota bacterium
GCCTCCCGCGGTGCGAAACGCCCTGGCGACGAGCTGCCCCGCCTCGCCCGCGCCGACCAGCAGCACTCTTCTGCCGTCCAGCCCGCCTAGAATCTGCTGCGCCAGACGCACCGCGGCGAAGCTGATCGAGAGGGGATTGCGGCCGACCTCCGTGTCCTCACGGACCTTTCGGCCCGCCCTGACTGCGGCGTGGAAGAGCCCTACCGTGGAGACGTTCACGGACCCCGATTCGGATGCGGCCGAAAGGGCGTCCCTGACCTGACCCAGGATCTGCGATTCTCCGATTATCATGGAATCGAGCCCCGCGGCGACCCGAAAGAGGTGGTGAACGGCCGGCTCACCGACATGCTCGTACAGATGCGGCGCCACGGAGGGGGCGGACAGTCCATGAAAATCGGAGATGAAATCGAGGACCTTGGCGGCGCTCTCTTTTTGCTCGCTCGCCACCGTGTAAATCTCCGTACGATTGCAGGTGGAAAGGATGACGCCCTCGCCGACCCTATCCCTGAGTATGTTCAGGGCTTCGGGCAGCTGGTCTTGTAAAAACGATACGGATTCCCGCACTTCCAGGGGGGCGGTCTTGTGGTTCAGTCCAACAAGAAGGATTTCCAATTGAAGAAACCTGTTAAGCCTTGTACCGCACAGGCTGTATGTCAGCCCCAGCCTGCTCTCGGACGGCTGTTTCGAAAAGTAATAAACCCGGTCGATCTAGTGGAGGAGGCCTGTCCGCCCTGATGGAAGACGGAAAGCGGAGATTCCCCACTAACCCTTCATGAGGGTCTTATAGTGCGTTCGGAGACAACGGGTACACAGGTTCATGCGCTTGGGGCCGCCGTCCACGTATATCGTCGCCTTCTGAACGTTGGCGCTCCAGTGGGTCCTTGTCCGCCGCTTCGAGTGGCTTACGTTGTTGCCGGACTGCCCTGACTTGAGGCATGCCTCACATCTGGCCATGGTTCACCTTTGACTCTCGATAGCCCTATTCAGTAGAATCGAGTTCGGAGCGTGTAACCGGCCATGCGTTCCGCAGCCTGGAGTCACGAAAATCACCCAAACACCCGACTCGTGAATTCTATAACAAAGATATCACACTAGAGTGTGAAACGGCAACGAAAATGACCCACAGTTTACAGCCTAACCTCGCCCGCAAGCGCCTGAATGCAGACGATATCAGGCGCATGTTTCAGTCGGCCGCGGACCTCCTGAAGAGCAACGTCGATCTCGTGGACCGGCTGAACGTTTTTCCCGTTCCCGACGGCGACACCGGCACCAATATGTACCTGACCGTTCGGGAGACCGTCGATAGGCCCGACTGGCAGGCCGTTTCCAGCGCCGCGGAGGCTGCTGAGGCCATGTCCCACGCGGCCATGATGGCCTCCAGGGGAAACAGCGGCCTCATACTCTCGCAGCTGTTTCGGGGCATGTCCGAGGCGTTTCAGGGCAGGGAAGATGTGGGCGTCTCAGAGCTTGCCAAAGCCTTCGAGCTGGGGAGGAGCCACGCCTACTCCGTCCTGAGCAGTCCAGTGGAGGGCACGATACTAACGGTGTTCACGGCGACACGTGACGCCGCATCCGAATGCGAAAAATCGGGCGGCGACCTCGTCGAGCTTTTCGAGGCGGTCTGCGGTTCGGCGAGAGAAGCCGTCGTCCGCACGCCGGACCTGCTCCCGATGCTGAAGGAAGCCGGTGTCGTGGACGCCGGTGGATTGGGGTTGTACATCATCCTGGAGGGCGCAAGGAGATCGTTGCTCGGCGAAGGCGCGGCTGGGTCTGAATTGGACCTGCCCGTGACGGACGAGATGGCCGCGAATGCCGGTCAGGTGTCCCCGCATTTTCTCGATCTGGTCCACGAGGAGTCCTACGGCAAATGCACGCAGTTCGTCGTCACCGGGCATGACCTCGACCGCGATAGCGTCCAGTCGGCCATGGACGAGATCGGACGCTCCACCGTCGTCGTGGGCGGTGGCGCCGCCGTTAAGGTCCACGTACACACCGAGGAGCCGGACGCGGCCGTCGAGAGCGCCCGCGCCTTCGGCGAGGTGTCCGACCTTCAGGTAGAGGATATGGACGAGCAGCATCGCCGGTACGAGGCTGACAGAAGACGCGACCTCGCATCGGCCTCGTCGGAGGCTCCGCGACAGGACATCGCCGTGGTCGCCGTCGCGTGGGGTAGCGGCCTCGAAGAGATATTTCGAGAGCAGGGGGCACAGGTGCTCGTCGCCGGAGAC
>JADFQF010000443.1 GCA_022561955.1 Chloroflexota bacterium
GTCGCAGACGTCGCAGTGAAAGAAGTCTCGGCAGCCCGATCCCTTGTCGCCGGTGTGGAGGTGGGCCGTCTGCACGAAGGCGCACAGGGGACAGCTAACGACGTTCGGCACAGCAGAGACAGGCCGCAGGGCAGAGCCGCCCTAGACGTACGGCCGAGAAATCACTTCTTTCGGGAGGCCATCCACTCTTCATGAGGCGGCACCTCCTCACCCACGACCAAGAGGAAGAAGTAGGTGCCCATCTCCCCCAAGAACTTGAAGTTCTTGCGAAGGTCCTTCACGGCGGCGGGAAAGTCATCGTGCGATTTCAAATACTTCTGGAATCCACCGAACTCCTTGTCCAACTCGATGACTCGTTTGGCGTTGTGGACGATCGCCTCCAGCTTCCTGCGGTTCCTGATGACCCGCGCGTCGTTCGTCAGCTCGTCCAGTTGGCTCTCCCCCATATCGGCAACGGACTCTGCGTCGAAGTCGAGAAACGCCTCCTTGATGCCGGGCCACTTGGCATCTACGACCTTCCAGGACATGCCCGCCTGAAACACGGCCTTACTCAATACCTCCAGGTAGTCGTTTGGGCCTTCAGGCTGAATCATTTTTGGAGTTGGCATCGCAACCTCCCATCTACGGATAGTGGTGGGTATGACATTATGGAATATCTGTTCGACATTAATCAATCTCACCCTGCAGCATAAGATGACGTTACTATTCAAACGATCGAGAATCGTCGCCCCGTCAGCAAGGCACGGGCACCCTCGTAGAGTCCGGCGTGGCCTGCATGGTCGCGTCGCCCTCCGTCACGTAAAAGCATTGCCCGCTTTCGGCCAGCGACATCACCCACATCGGCACATCGAGCCCATCGGACTGCATGCGCTTCACGGACGGCTCGAGGCCGATGGCGTCCCACATCTCGAATGGCCCCAGCGACCAGTTGAAGCCCCATCTCATGGCCCTGTCTATGCTGATAATATCGTCGGCAACGTCCCCGACCTTCTGCGCCGAGTATGCCAGCACCCGCGACAATACCCGCCAAGCGACCTGATTTACCACCTCGCCGCCGGACACCAGCGTTCTGAGTCTCGCGGCAACGTCTTCCTCACCGGAAGCGGCCCTCGAGGGCTCCGAGCCCTGCTGCCGGCGGGGCCTGTATTCGAAGCCGACGGGGTCCAGCACTAGTATCTCGGAACGGCCGGCGTCGCGAATACGCTTGTAGAATCCCTGGCCGGACTTGTCCCCCAGCCAGCCTCGCTCCAGCATCTTACGCACATATTCCGGGACCTCGAAGGCATCGCGTTCCCACTGAGGCTCCAGCAGCTCGCGCAGGTTGTCGCAAATATCGGTGTAGATGTCCAGGCCAACCAGGTCCAGGGTCCGAAACGTCGCGCTATTGGGCCGCCCCATCGCCGGTCCCGTGATGGCGTCGATTTCGTCGAAGCCCAGGCCGAACTCCTCGGCCGCTGTGATGGCGGCCTGAAAGGCGTAGGACCCCACGCGATTCGTTATGAATCCGGGCACGTCGTGGGCGAAGACCACCCCCTTGCCCATGACTTCAGTCGCGAAGCTCTTGATACTCGCCAACACCTCCGGGCTGGTCTCCGGCGTGGGTATTATCTCCAGCAGGGGAAGGTACCTGGGAGGGTTGAAGAAGTGGGTGCCGAGGAACCGCGACCGCATCTCCGGCGGAAGCGCCTTCGCTATGTCCGCTATGCGAATCCCAGAGGTATTGGTGCTGACGATGGCGCCGGGCCGAACGTGCCGGGCCGCACTCTTCCAGACCGCTAGCTTCACGTCCAGGCGTTCAACGACGGCCTCCAGGACCCAGTCGGCCTGCGAAATCCGCTCCATATCGTCATCGAAGTTGCCGGTACGGACCAGGTCGAGGGCTGAGGCACTCTCGAAGGGCTGCGGCCTCATCGACCTCAGACGCTCCTTCGATTGCTCGGCTAGAATGCTGGGCCGCTCCCCCTGAGAGCGTAGGTCCAGAAGGTCGCTGGGCACGCCCCGGTCCGCAAGGTAGGCCGCGATCTGAGCGCCCATGGTGCCGGCCCCAAGCACCGCAACGCGGCCGACGTTTCGGGCGGCCGATGATGGCTCTTGCGTCATGTGTCGCGACTCCGGTCGGGCTGAGGCTGGAATCCACGGGATTCGTCAACGTTTTTAACGAGGCGGGTGAAGACGACAGTCACGATGCCTACGATTTTCAGCGTTGTGTTAGCCTGGCTCAGGCCGAT
>JADFQF010000444.1 GCA_022561955.1 Chloroflexota bacterium
AAGAGATAAAACGAGCGGTGCGCTGCCGGACTTGGAAGCGCACCGCTTCATTTTTGGCAATAAAGCCTTACTCCGACTTCCCAGGCAGCTAAAAACTCAATCGACGATGGACGCCATTTCGGCCAGCCGCCGCTGTACCGCCGGTCTGTCGGTCGGCTCCACGGGGTCAGGCAGGCCTTTCAGCTCGGGGACGATTGCGGACAGCAGGACCTTGCCTTCTTCAGGTGACAGGTCCGACATCGCGATGACGTCCTCGGGCCCCCACATGACGGCCAGTCGATATCCGTAGTCGGCGACGGCCTTGTCTATGATTTCTCTGAGCGCTTCCCGTGACATCTTTTAGCTTCTCCCTGATGCCAGTCTGGCCTATGTAATTATCTTAAAAAGGTGATCGCCTTATTTCTGCCCACCAAACCTGGGAGGGTCTGTGTTCCTGGAGGCACATCCCCCAGAACCCCGTCATTCCGGCGAAGGCCGGAATCCAGAAGGGGTGCCTCCTTCGAAACTCCCCCATAACCATTCCGTGACAGCCACCAAGTTCCAAAAAGCTTACGCGCCCTACCCCACCGTCCTGCCGCCGTCGATGACGAAGTTGGCGCCCGTGACGTAAGACGACTCGTCGGACGCGAGATAAAGCATCAGGCCCGCTATGTCCTCGGGCTTGCCGACCCTGCCAATGGGAATCTCGCTGACTCGCTGGTCGAAGGCCTCCGCGCTGCCCGTGCTGCCGCGAGACTGGGGAGACTCGACCAGCCCCGGCACGATGGCGTTGAACCTTATGCCGTTCTCGGCGTACTCGCGGGCTCCCGTCATAGTCAGGCTTATCACGCCCGCCTTGCTCACTCCGTAGGCCGAGGAGTTGATCGAAGCCCGAATGCCCGAGGTCGAAGAGACGCTCACGATGGAGCCGCCCCGCTCCATGAGATGCGGAATGGCGTACTTGCAGCACAGGAAGACGCCCTTGATGTCCGTGGCCAGGGTCAGGTCCCACTCCATCTCGGAGAACTCGTGCATTCGAGTCGTGCGAATGAGGATGCCCGCGTTGTTCACGAGCACGTCCAGCTTGCCGAAAACCGCGACGGCCTGCTTGACCATGTCCTCGACCTGTTCCGCCTTGGAGACATCGGTCTGAACGAAAATCGCGTCTCCGCCCTGCTCGCCTACGAGGGACACGGTCTCCTGGGCGGCGGGCACATTGCGGTCCGCGACGACCACCCTGGCTCCTTCGCTCGCGAATAGCCGGGCCGCGGCCCTACCTATGCCCGTCGCCGCTCCGGTGATAATCGCGACCTTGTCTTCTAATCGGCCCGCCATAACGCCCTCCGCTACTCCGCGCCTCTAAGGGAGCTGAATGGTCAAATAGACCCAGGGCTCATCGCCTTCGGTGCCGGTCGTGTGTCCCCGGCCCGTCAGGTCGTCGGCGAGCATCACGTCTCCCGGGCCGAGCACGCGAGAACTGCCGTCGCCGATTTGCACCTTCGCACGGCCCGAAAGGGTAACGACATACTGCCGTCTCGGGGCCCGATGCCCGTCCTGAAACTTCTCCGGCTCGTAGAAGCGAAGCTCGCAGCTATTGGCGGCCTGGACCTCGAAGAACGCGCGTGCGCCATGCTCGGTGTCGAGGTCCTCGAAGTGCGACTGGCCGTCCTCGCCGGTATAAATCCTGATTATCAAATTTTCGGCCTATGAAGGCGGGGGAACGCTTGAATGGCTGGCGCGCCCCCGCTCAACGAAACTAATTTGCGGCTATTTGCCGGCGGTAATGGGGTTGGTCAAGACACCTACGCCCTCGAGATCTACGTCTACGGTATCGCCCGGCTTGATATCGCCGGGGCTGCCGGGAGTGCCCGTCATGATCACGTCGCCGGGCTCCAGGGTCACGAAGCTGCTGACGAACTCGATGATCCTCGGCACGTCGTACACCAGGTCCGAGGTCGACTGCTCCTGCGTGATCTTACCGTTAACCCGGCCGATCAGACGGACGTTGCCGGGGTCCAGGTCTGACACGATATACGGCCCCACCGGCGCAAAGGTGTCCGAGGACTTGGCCCGCCACCACTGAAGGTCGTTCCTCTGCCAGTCGCGGGCGCTGACGTCGTTCCCGCAGGTGTAGCCGAGGACGTAGCTCAGCGCGTCGGCTCTGGAGACCCTCTTGCATCGTTTGCCGATGACTACCGTGAACTCGGCCTCGGGCTGGATGTGTACACCCTCCTCGATCGCCTCGCGAG
>JADFQF010000445.1 GCA_022561955.1 Chloroflexota bacterium
ACGGATACAGCGGCACGTTGACCGAGTACCCCCGGCCTCGTCCGGCGCCCACCTCCTGGGTGAAGCCGGTTCCCGGAAACAAGAAGGCGCCCGATTCGTGGAATGATATGGTCAGCACCTGGTCGGTGTCGTAGAAGGCGTGCTGCACGCCGTCGCCGTGGTGGCAATCGATGTCCACGTAGGCCACCTTCATGCCCTCGGCCAGCAGCCGCTTGATCGCGATGACGGGGTCGTTGAAGACGCAGAAGCCGTAGGCGTAGGAGGGCATGGCGTGATGAAGCCCGCCCGATATGCTGAACGCCGCGTCGGCTTCGCCCGATATCAGCGCCTCGACGGCCCGCAGCGATGCGCCCGTGGACGATGACGACGCCTCGTAGATGCCTTCGTAGGCGGGATTGTCTCCCGGTCCGAAGTTGAACTGCGAGGCGTTGACCTTCGGGTCGTTTCGACTGAGGCCGCGCACCGCTTCCAGGTAGTCCGGCGTATGGAACGTCAAGAGCTCGTCCTCCGTGGCCTGCCTTGGCGCGACCAGATCGACGTTGCCTGCGTCGAAGGCGCCGTATGCCTGAAGCAGGTCGTTCGTGTACTTCAGGCGAATGGGCTTCATGGGGTGCTCGGTGCTAAGGACGTGCTCGGAGAGCGTGTCATCGTAGACGAATACGGACCTTCTCGGCATATTTCTCCCCTGAAATTGTCGTGACGCAGATTGACTGTTTCCGCGGTCTCAACGAGTCTTGGTAGAGGTTACAGCATGTTGGGCACGTGGGAAACCAGGAAAGAACGAAGGGCGTGAAGGGCGGTATTTGCTATGAGACGGGCCTTCAAGAGGTCTACAGCGTGATGACCATGTCGGCCTCGGTTACGAGGTACTCGTGGCCGGTCTCCTGCGTCAGCTCCCTGAGCTCGGAGCGGACCGCCTCCTCCCACGGAGGGTTGACGTGGGAGACGAGCACTCGCGGATAGTTGCCGTGGACCTCTTTGAAGCTCTCCAGGCAGTCGTGCAGGAGCTTGGGCGTGAGGTGGCCCACTAGATCGGCGTGGGCCTCGTTCTCATTGCCGTAAGTGACCTCCGTGAGCAGGACATCCGGGGATACGTGCCTCCACTGCTCTGCCAGGCCTCGGCCCGTATCGCCGGTATAGAAGAGCCGCACCGTTCCGTCCGATATCTGAAAGCCTGCCGCCGGCACTGAATGTGGCACGGGTACGGCCATTGCCGTGTAATCCAGCACCTCGAACTCTTTGTAGACCTCCACGGTGTGGAGCCGGAACGTAGGGTTTTCGGGAGATGGGCTCTTGAGGAAGTCTGGGAAAAGCGTCCCGTCCAGCAGGCGCTCTCGGACGGAATTCAGCGTGTCCTCGATCCCGTATATATCAACGGTCGTGCCGGAATCCCTCACCGCGATGCCCAGCGGCAGCAAGTCCTTAACGTGGTCGTAATGCCTGTGGGAGAGGATAATCGCCCGTATGCCGCGTTGCTCTTCGAAGGTCAGGCTACGGGTGAGGCCGCCGGCATCCAGGGCCAAGACGCCGTCTATGAGATGGCATTCCATCCTGGTGTCCTTGCTTTCAAGGTTGTGGGCCCCGAGTACCCTTAGCTCCATGCCCTTCCCTCTGGCTCAAGGTGGCGATTTTCGGGTATTCTAACACAGGAAATCGGCGAAATCCCAAACTCTTTGCGGGCCCACTATGCATTGAATCATGCCGGGTCGTGCATTCGGCAAGAATCGACTCGGTAGCCGGGAGACAAGTGTAGCGACGCATGTATGTGAAGAAAAAGGTCCTGATTATCGGCATAGACGGCTGTCGTCCCGACGCCCTACGAGCGGCCGACACTCCCGTAATAGACTCGTTGGTCGGGAGGGGAGCTTCGAGCTTCGACACGCGGACCAGCCGCTTCGCGCGCAGCGGCCCGGGTTGGTCCAGCATGCTCACCGGGGTGTGGGAGGACAAACACGGCGTTACCGACAACACGCTGGAGGGCGCGAATTTCTTCGAATACCCCCACTTCTTCGGGCGAGTCAAGCAGCTCATGCCCGCGACCATCAGCGCATCCATCGTGAACTGGGCCCCCATCGGCCGCATAGTATCTGAGACGGCGGATATCTCGGTAAGCTTCGGCAGCGACGAGGAGGTCGCCCGTGAGGCGTGCAGGGTATTGAAATCGCAGGGACCCGACAGCGTGTGCGTTCAGTTCGATGCAGTCGACGCGGCGGGGCATACGAG
>JADFQF010000041.1 GCA_022561955.1 Chloroflexota bacterium
GACTGAGCGGCGCGGCGAGCCGCGGCGCATGTGTAAGATCCAGCCGCCGAAGAACGAGCCGGTGGTTGTCCGGCCTCAGGTTTGGGGGCCGGCCTCAGGTATGGGGGTCCGGGTGGCCGTGCCGGGGGTGTCCCTCATCCGTGTGCTCGATCAGTTCGAGTACATCGTGCGGAACATCGGCTTCCCCGAACAAGCTTTGTTCGGCGCGGCTATAGGCGAAGCCGATGATGTCGAAAAGCTCCTGGCCGGTCAGGTAAATCTGCTCGCCAAAGACGTCCTGTTGGACCGCGATCATCATTTCCGCGCCGCGCCACATCCTGGCGCTAAACGAAAAAGGATTCACGAGTTGACGGCCCGCCGGCGCATCCAGGGGCCGCCCTTCGTCCCCGCCGACGCCGTTGACGGAATGGCATACGACGCAGCCCTTGCCGACGAAAAGCATCCGTCCCCGCGCTGGATTCATGGCTGGAAGATAGATCCCCGAGGCGAACTTCTCTGAAGTTCCCCGTGGTTCAGGCGTTGAAATCCCGTCCGCCGCGACAGCAACGGTGCGCGGCGACAGGGCCACGAAGACAATGGCCAAGGCGCCAAGGGACAATCTGAAGCCAAGTGAGTTCCGCATGACTTGCTCCCAAGTTCCACCGGTCAACTCACCCCCCAGCCTCATCATCCCGGCAATTTCTTCAAATTGCGAGCTGGATCGATGCGGCATTTGGTCGCGGTTCGTTGAACCGGACCGCGGATCGCGCTCGACCCCGGTCCTATTTTCGGCGGGTGGTGGATCGCGTTAACCTTTTTCGCTGGTGGAGGGCGGTTCTATCCGCCAAACTGGTACTGAATCGATACCGGCTAGGCTCGGCCATCGCGTCGAACCCCGGAGTAACAACGAATTCTAAAGGGAGGACTCAAATGCGTAGAAAAGTCTCGTTACGAACCCGGTTGCTCGCCGCGGCTATTGGCGTGGCGGTCATCGCCCTGCAGCAGCCGCTTTCGTTGGCAAAAACGTTCCGTTGGGGCGGCCAGACCGACCCCGCGACGCTGGACCCCCATGCCACCAATACGGCGCCCGTTCTGGGCTTCCTCAACAACGTCTATGAGGGGCTGGTGCGGCGCGGCAAGGACCTCCAGATCGAGGGTGCCTTGGCCGAAAGCTGGGAGCCCCTCGGCGCGGAGGGCTGGCGCTTCCATCTCCGCCAGGGCGTCAAGTTCCAGGGCGGCGAGGACTTCGACGCGGAAGACGTGCTGTTTTCCTATGAGCGCGCCAGTTCGGAGGACTCCGACGTACGCGCCTGGTTCGCGTCCGTGAGTGAGGTCAAGATCATCGACAAGTACACGGTCGACTTTTTGACAAAGGCCCCAAACCCGCTGTTCCCGGATTCCATCGCGAACTTCATGATCCTGGATAAGGGCTGGGCGGAAGCCAATGGGGCCGAGAGGCCGTCACGCGACCAGGAAAACTTCGCCCGGCGGAACTCCAACGGCACCGGCGCCTTCCAGGTGCAATCGCGCGAGGTCGATGTGCGCACGGTTCTCGTCCCCTTCGAAGGTTGGTGGGACACGGCGGAGCACAACATCACCGAGGCGATATTCACGCCGATCTCGACCGCGGCGACGCGGGTTGCCGCCTTGCTGTCGGGTGAACTCGACTTCGTGGAGCCCATTCCCCTGCAGGACGTTCCCCGGCTGAAGAACTCGCCCGGCATTTCCGTGCTGCAAGGGGTCGAGGCCCGCGTCATCATGCTGGGCTTCGAGCACACGGGACGCGACCTGTGGAACTCGGATATCACGGGCAAGAACCCGTTCCAGGACAAGCGCGTGCGTCAAGCCGTCTATCAGGCGATCAACATGGACGCCATTATCGAAAAGACGATGCGCGGCAATGCTCAGGCGGCGGGGCTGTTGATCAGTCCGGCCATGCGTGGCTTCAACGCGGACCTGAATACACGCCTTGCGTTCGACCCCGAGGCCTCCAAGCGGTTGCTCGCCGAGGCCGGCTACGCCGACGGCTTCCGCTTCGGCCTGCGTTGCCCGAACGACCGCTACATCAACGATGAAGCGATCTGCACCGCCATTACCTCCATGCTGGCGGCAGTGGGCCTGGACGTCCGGCTCGACGTGGTGCCGGTGCGTAATTACTGGACGGAGCTGCGCGCGGATAACTTCGACATGTACATGCTGGGCTGGTCCCCCGGCACGTTCGACGCGGAGCATCCGATCCGCTTCCTGGTAGCGACACCGAACAAGGAAAAGCGCCTGGGAAGCTGGAACTTCGGCAAGTACTCCAACGCCCGCATCGACGTACTGCTCCCGGCGCTCCAGGTCGAACTGGACGACAAGAAGCGCCAGGAAATGATCGACGAGGTCCACACCATCATGCGGGATGAGGTGGCCTATGTGCCGCTGCACGTGCAGCCGTTGGTCTGGGCGATGCGTGACAACATCTCGGTCACGCAGCGTGCCGACAACTTCTTCATCCTGCGCTGGGTAAACGTGAACTAATGGGTCCTGAGTGGATGGGCCCCGCCGTTGGGCCGGGCTCATCCATTCACTCCTGCTGACCCGACATGGAGTGGACCGGCCTGAGCCCCGTGGCCCTGCGCCAAGCCATGCGCGAGGGCAAGTGGACGGGTCCGACCGGTGCGCTGGCGCCCGGCTTCGAGCAGGGCAATCTGGTCCTCCTGCCCGAGGCGATGGCCGACGACTTCCGGCTCTACTGCCAGCGCAATCCTAAACCCTGCCCGCTGATGGCCGAAGGCAGGCCGGGCGATCCGACGCTGCCGGCGCTTGGCGCAGGCATCGACTTGCGCACGGATTTGCCGCGCTACCGGGTGTTCCGCGCGGGCGAACCGCCCGTTGATGTGACCGACATCTCGGACGTTTGGCGCGGCGACCTGGTTCCCTTCGTGCTCGGCTGCTCGCTTTCCTTTGAGGCGGCCCTGGTACAAGCCGGCGTCCGGCTGCGCCATTACGAGCTCGGGACGACCTGCACCGCCTATATGTCGAACCTGGAGACGGCGCCCGCCGGGCCCTTCGCGACCAAGCTCATCGTCACCATGCGCGCCATCCGCCGCGACCAAAGCGAGCGCGTCATCGGCGTAACCCGGCGCTTTTCCGAAAGCCATGGCGAACCGGTCCACATCGGCGACCCCGCGGCCATCGGCATCCAGGACATTTCCCGGCCGGACTTCGGGGACGCGGTAGACATCTACCCCGGCGAGGAGCCGGTGTTCTGGGCCTGCGGGGTTACTCCCCAGGCGGTGGCCCTTAATTGTAAACCCAGTCTGATGATGACTCACACTCCGGGAATGATGTTCATTACCAGCCAGCGTGACGCCGATTACGCCGTGCTTTAGCTTTCAGCAGTCAGCTATCAGCCATCAGCGGAGGAGTCAAAATGAGCCAGACCATAGAAGACATTATTTTGGACCATGACAAACGGGGTGTCGCTCTCCTTCGGCCCCACATGGCGGTAGACTTTTGCTCGCAGGCGGCCCAGTACATCATGGACCATCCCGGCAACGTGGCCATCGTTACCGGGTTTTACATATTGTCCGCCGGCAGTCCGGAGACGGACGGACCCGCCGGAGCGATTGCCATCGGTAGAGCTTTGCAGGCGCTGGGGCGAAGGGTGACCTACATCACCGACTCCTACACCGTGCCCGTGCTGGAAGGTCTGTTGGAGGATGGGACGGAGGTAGTGGATTTTCCCATTGCCGACATCGAGACCAGCCGAAAAGCAAGCTCGGAGATCCTGGAGCGGCTGGACCTATCATTGATAATTTCCATCGAACGTTGCAGCCGGACCAATGACGACGTCTATTTGAATATGCGGTACGTGGACATCACGCCTCACACCGCCCGGTTGGACTACCTGTTCGAAGCCGGCATTCCGTCGGTAGGCATCGGCGATGGCGGCAACGAGATAGGAATGGGGAATCTGGTGGAGTTCATCCCCCAAGTTGAAACCCTGCCCAACGACCCGGCGGTGACCAAAGTGGACCGGCTAATCATCTCCAGCGTTTCCAACTGGGGCGGGTACGGACTCGCGGCATCCCTTTCAAAGCTGAGCGGCAAAAACGTCCTGTTGTCCGTGGAAGAGGATATGGAGCTGATCAAGAAGTCCGTCGACTGGGGCGCCGTCGACGGTATTACGACGGAACAGGTCTACAAGGTGGACGGCTTCACGTTGGAGGAGAACGCCGAGGCAGTCACGGCGCTGCACAAGCTGCTGGAAGAGGCCGGAGTCTCTTAGGCGGGAAGCCCTATCTCGTTGAATAAACCTGCCGTCGGGGCCTGCCCGGCCTGACGTCGGGAGCGTTCAGGGCCGCGGAGTTCTTCTGCAGCACGCCGCGAAGCTTTTGAAGGGCCGCGCGTTCCAGCCTGGACACGTGCATCTGCGAGATCTCGATCTGCTCGGCGATCTGCCTCTGGGACATACCCTTGTAAAACCGAAGCTGCAGGATATTCTTCTCACGGTCGGGCAAGGTGTCCAGGGCCGTCGCGAGAGTGAGGCGGTCGAGAGATAGGTCGAACTCCTGATCTATCGTGCCGACGTACTCCGCCAGCGTGGCGCTGCCCTCGGAATCATCGGAATCGACGCTTTCGTCCAGCGACCTTGGGTCTCCGATTCTGCCGAGCTCCGTCGCGGCGTTGATCTCCGCTTCCGAGAGGTCGCATGCTTCGGAAAGCTCCGACATAGTGGGCCATCTCCCAAGGGACGAAGCAAGATTCTCGGCCATCTTATCCAACGTCAGCTTGTTTCTGCGAAGCGTGCGAGGAATCTTTATGAGGCTGCCGTGGTCGCGAAGGTAGTTGAGAATCGCTCCCAGGACCTCGGGTATGGCCAGAGACGAGAAGCTGGTGCCTCGCTCCGGGTCGAACTTTTCAATTGCGTTCAGAAGGCCGATCATGCCTATCTGAAAGAGGTCTTCTTGTGGCTCCCTGGACGTACGAAATCTGCGGCACAGGCGCCTTACGAGAGGCACGTAATTCGTTACCAGCTGCTCTCTTGCGTCTGGGTCTGAAGTCTCCCGGTATACCTCGAGCAGCTTGAGCGTTTGCTTCGCGGAAGAGCTAACCCTCCCGTTGCGAGACCCCTCTGTCTTGACTGGTATCATACCTGCCCCAACTTCTGAATTAAGCTTGAGTCAGAAATCTGTGACCGCCCCAAGGAATGTGGAGCTGCGGCTAAACCTGCAGTTGACGAAGATTCATATAACCGCGCCTTAAAGTTAATATGGCTGGGCCGAATGAAATACCGAGCCTCTACGTATTTCATACTGTGGGTAGCCTCCATCGCCTTTGGCCTCGCGTTCGACAGACGCCGATGAATAGGGGCCGAGGCGTGTAGGGGTTCTAATAAGTGTCTAAAACTACCCCTAGCAGCGGTCTTATATTAAGGACCCTTTTGGACACCGTTAAGCAGTCTATAGGCACCTTGGAGCGATTTACGGGCTGCGTGTCACTACGTGGCTTTTGCCCATGCCGGCACGCTTGGTGATACCCTCAGGGTCCATAGGTGCTCGCACCCAGACCGACTGGTGCTAGCCTGTAAAAGAAGCCCTCGGAAATTCATGGGAGCAAGTAGGTTGTCAATCGTTTCAGGCAGGGTCATCGACGAACAAAATGGCGAGTTGATTGAGGCAAGAGTCCAGGTGCTGGCTTCTTCGGGACAGTTCGTTCATCCGAAGGACGCGATATTGAAGGTGGGACCAGGCTCACCCTTCTTCTACTCCAACGGGACCTTCGAGGTAGACGTAGTGCGAGGGCCGACCCGGATAATTGTCGAGCGAGGCACCGAGTACGTTCCGGCCCAGATCGACGTCGAGGCCCCAAAGAGGGGAACATTGACGACGGAAGTCGTTATGCGGCGATGGTCCGACCTTGCTCAGCGTGGGTGGCACCCCGGCAACACACATATACACTACGATGAAAAGGAGTCCCGTCCCGACGAGCGGCTACGGCTTGACCCCCGAATAGAGGACCTGCGAATGACGGCGGTGAGCATCTTGAAAAGGGGGGACCTGGAATACGCAACCAACAAGTACCCCGTCGGAATGCTCAACGACTTCTCGTCGGCGCACCATTACGTTCAATGCGGGGAGGAGAGCCGGCACAATCGGGAGCCTTGGACGATCGGGTACGGCCACATCATGCTGCTCAACCTACGCAACGCGGTGGACCCTTTGAGCCGAGGCGTTCTGGTGGACCCCTTCGAGCCGGACTATCCCCCGCTCTCGTTCGCCTGCGACGACGCGAGGCGCCAGGGCGGAATCGTGATCTGGTGCCACAACGGCCAGGGCATGGAGGCCCCCGTGGCCGCCGCACTTGGTAAGCTCGACGCCTTCAACCTGTTCGACCCCAACTGGAACGACGCCGAGTACGACATCTACTACAAGATGCTCAACGCGGGATTGAGGCTGCCCGCATCCACCGGGTCCGACTGGTATATAAGCTCCGCGAACCGCGTCTACGCCCACTCCGGCGTGGACTTCGATTACGAGTCCTGGCTCCAGGCCCTGAAAGAGGGCCGCACGTTCATAACCAACGGTCCGGCGCTACATCTCACGGTCCAGGGGCAGGAGCCGGGGTCTTCACTGGAGGCAAGCGTGGACGAAGAGCTCGCCGCCCTCGTGAGCTGGCAGTCCCACTACGCGGTGCACCGCGTCGAGCTCCTGTTCAACGGGAACGTAGTCGCGAGCCGGAGCTTCGAACAGGGATCACATGAGGGCACGATGGAGTCGGACGTACCGGCGACGGCCGACGGTTGGCTGGCCGCAAGGCTATTCAGCGATACCAGGGACAGCTTCGCACAGCCTATATTCGCCCACACGAGCCCGATTTACGTAACCGTCGGCAGGGCCGGAGAAGAGAAGATTGCCGCCGCAAAATGGCTGGACCAGTCCATCGAACGCTCGCTGGAGTGGGTGAACAAGAAGGGCCGGTTCTACAATGACTCTCAGCGCGCGGAAGTAGTCGATCTGTTTCGGGAGGGCCGGCAGGTCTTCAGGGCCATTGCCGGATGAGGGCTCCGGTCTATTTTCCGAAACACCCACGCCGGGCACTGGCATTGGGCGCAGTAGAGCCACTTCAATTCATAACTTGCGATTATCATTTCATCAACGCCCGATTATGGATGGGTAAAATCTCTCGAAAATCGAACTCCTATCAACCTTCTACTTCAGTCTAACATGCGGTATATGAGCTTTGTTTCACTTTCCTCCCAGCTGTCCAAATAAGGTCAGTGGAGATCCGAGGTCCTCGGGGGGCCTACTCTATCGCATGTTGGGGGACACGGCAGGAGGGAAAAAGAATGGAGCAATTCCACGTACCGGCAAAGCTAATTGCCAACGATATCGACAAGTTTACGGCATCATACCCCAGCCCCGGTGGGAAACCCTGGAACAGTCGCGTGCTCGAAGGGGCCAGGAAAGAGAGCTACGTCGTGAGGGCATGGGACAGCGTTGCACACGGCAATCACCTGTGTTGGTTGAGGTTCAGCGTCCGGGAGTCGGACGACACGTCAGTAATGGACGTGACCATCTGCTCTGAAGAGCACGGCTCGAAGACCGTTAAAGAGCACATAGTGAACTCCCTTTGGGCGACCTACGGAAGCAACTAGCCCGGCCCGGCTGAGAAGTCCTCGACCGAGTCGTTCAAAATCCACCGCACCGATTCTAGGGCCCGATGACACGTATGGTTGATCGCCTGCCTCATCGGGCTCGGGTCGCGGAGCCCAAAAACTCATCGCACGGCCAGGCCATGATTCGGCGGCAAGATCGCCCGGGTCATGGCCTTTTTCTTTGATTCTCTCCCAGTGGCGCCCTTGGACGCATACCATGGTACGGGCGGCACGTCGGCGTCGCGGCCACAAGCAGGCACACGAGACGTATCCGGCCCGATGGGGCGCCGCAAGTCCATCCTTCGAAGAGAACGGTCCGACCCTTGACATTGCATACCTATCTGTCTAATATATATCCAACCAATACATACGAAGGATAGGTATGGTACTCACAGAGCGCCCCGAGATGGTCACCGAGGAGTATTGGGAGAGCCTCATCAAGAAGAGCGTCTCCCGCTACTTCCTGCTGGATATGCTGTCCAAGAGGCCCATGCACGGCTACGACATAGCCAATAACATAGAGTCGTGCTGCGAGGGATGGAGCCGCCCAACGGACGGCATGATCTACCCCACGATCAAAGAGCTGGTCAGAGCGGGCTACATCGAGTGCGTTCCGGAGACCATAGACGGGCGGGAGCGAAAGGTCTGCCACCTTACCTCCAAGGGCAAGGAGGCGCATCGAACGGCGGCCCAGGTATGGGCTAACGTGCTTCCCTACCTTCAACAGTCCGTGGCCGAGGCAGGCGCAAGCCCGCCGGGGTCCGGCGCGTGCTGCACCTAGCTCGGAGCGGTGTGCAGACAGAGATGACTTAGAGACATCGAAATCGATTTAGCTCCAAATCAATATCGACGGAGGGAAAAAGATGGCCGAACGAACTGACGATTCCATAAGGGAGATCGTACGGGAGCGCTACGCCGACGTCGCTCGAAACGCGAGCTCTTGCTGCGGCGACGACGGTGAGTGCGGGGCCGCCACGGACCTCTACAGCCTTCAGGAGATCGATGGTCTCCCGGACGAGGCGGTAATGGCGTCCGCCGGCTGTGGAAACCCCACGGCCATATGCCAGCTCCTG
>JADFQF010000446.1 GCA_022561955.1 Chloroflexota bacterium
CCTCCTCCGAGCCTGCGCCTTCGCCCACGGGGACAGTAGAGGTCCTTCGTCCGGGATAGGCTGACCGCTCTTGGACCAGCTCAAGGGCGGGAAGCCGCCGGACATGCTCGAATACGCGGGCTGCCCGACTATCGCGGCCGACATGGACGAAGACCTCCCGGCGAAGAAGCTTGTAGACGTGGAGTCCAAGGGCCGCGCCATGATTGCGAACGACACGGGGCAGGGATCGTACCTGGATACAAGGAGGTATAGACGAGTGAAGTGCGTGAAAATGGCGATGACCAGGCAGATCAAATTACGTTATTTGGAGGCGTAGAAGCATGTCTTTGGGAGGCGCGATTAAAAACAGGCTGGGAGCCCAAGGCTACGAGGACATTGAGGAGAAGCGATATGTGATGCAGGGGTATGTGGCCAACGGAGATGCGGAGATTGAGGGAGCGCTGCCTTGGACTCGGGTCCCATACTACATATGTGCCATTGCCACGGGAATAGGTACCGTATTGGCATATCCGGCCCTGCTCTGGGCGGTGATGCCCCTGGCGTTCTTTGGAGCGGTGCTGCCCTACAATCCCCTGGATTATCTGTACAATTACGGATATAGGCGGTTCACCGGCACTGGGAAGATACCACGTCAGGGCAGACCTCGGCGCTTTGCATGCGGTCTGGCGGCCGCCTGGCTTATCGCGACGGCCTTGGCCTTTCAAGCCGGATACGCGCCGGTCGGATACGCGCTTGGCGGATCGCTCGCCGCCATCGCCGGTCTCGTGGCCATAACGAATATATGCATACCCTCGACGGTTTATGCGCTCATTTTCGGCGGCCCGCCGGCATGTAGTGTGAGGTCCCGTTCGTAGGATTTGGTTCGCCTAGGTGGTAGAGACGGGTTGTGGGTCCGTAGGCGAACGGCGATCAGGTCGATTGCCTGCGTATTCCGCTATCGGTCGGAGATCATGACGGGCAGCTTCGTGTGCGCCGACTCCTCGATGGCGAGGGTGACCTCCAGCGTAAGGCGGCCTTCCCGGGCCGTCGTGTGGGAGATAGGCGTGCCGGTGGCCAGGTGGTCCAGCCACGACCGCGTCTCGTTGGCGATGGGGCCCCAGTATTCGCCCATGGCCCAGTCCCCCGACGAGTTGCTCTGCATGAAGAGGGCGTTGACGGTGTGGTCGGGCACGTAGGCATGGGGAACGCCTACGTCGGTGAATAGGAAGCTGTCCTTGTTGTCCATGTCCAGTATGATAACGCCCTCGTCGCCGAGCACCTCGAAGCGGGAGCTCTGCCCGAAAGTCGGGTACTTCGCCGGCAAGGCGTAGCAGCAGCCGAGGTTGACGACGGCGTCGTTGTCGAAGGTGATTATCGACCAGGTGACGTCGTCCACCGCATAGCCCATGCTGGGAAAGACCTTGGCGTTGCTGCGGGCGATCACCTCCACCGGGCGGCTCTCGCCCATGTACCAGCAGGCCATGTCCACGTAGTATGTCAGCGCGTCCAGGACGGGCGTCGCCTCCGGGGAGCGCTTTAGTATCTCCAGCATCTGCGCCCGCGTGTTGTAGACGCGCGACTGTATTCCCAGGATGTTTCCGAGGCGGCCCTGTACGATCTGCTCCTTGGCAAGCATCCAGCGCCGGTCGTGTCGCCGGGAGTAGCCGACGCGGAGCTCGACGCCGGTCCGCTCCACCGCCTCTACGATCTTGTCGGCGTCTTCGAGGGTCAGCGCCAGCGGCTTCTCGACGAACACCGGCTTGCCGAGCTCCAGCGCCTGCAGGATGGGCTCTGCGTGCTCGTGCTCCGGCGTGGAGACCACGACGGCGTTCACCTCGGGGTTGGATATGATCGCGTAGTTGTCGCTGGAAGCGATGTCGGCGTTGACGCTCTGGGCGAGAAGCCCGGCTTTCTCCGCGTCAATATCCGACACGGCCAGGAAGCGGACGGACGGGTGGCGCGAGGCCATGTTCGCCCTGAGGGTCCCGATTCTCCCCGAGCCGACTACGGCAACTCCCAGCTCTTGCTTTTCCCGTTTCTCCACTAAAGGCTCCTCAGTCTCGATTAATGTTAAAAAGCTGCGCCCCGGCGGAGTCAAGGTGAACCGCTGACGCGGACCGTCTCCGCATGTTATTCGGTGCTTGACATTGAACAGGCTAACCGAAGCCTGGTTAGCGACTCTCCCCCAGGGCCCAGGCCTTGATGAGGTGGTGGGCGATGGCGA
>JADFQF010000447.1 GCA_022561955.1 Chloroflexota bacterium
CGTAGATGTAGGAACTAGTGTTGACGTGGAAGTGGGGACCGAAGTCTGGGTCGGAGAGGGAGAGAATGTAGGAGCAGGCGTATCGGTCGGTAACTCAGCTGCCTCTTGAGTCGGTGTCGCTGTGGGCAATGACTGGGCAGCAGTCACAATAGGAGCAGAGGGCGTTGAGGTGAAAGAAGGGGGCCTGGTCGTTCCCACGCAAGCAGTCAATATTAACGTCACTGTGCCTGCGAGAATTAATGCTCCATGGGAACTCATGTCTCATTACCTATAAGTTCAGCTCATTGGCTCTCAGCTCGGACTAAATAAGATATATCTATTGGCGATCTCCTAAAATTTGGCACATGTCAGTATAGTCCAGCGATTTTATGCTGTCAATTATAGCTGTGCAAATGCACAAAAAACGTGGTGATGGAACTCGTATAACCACAAATAATCACCCGGACCCGTGGAAGAGCAAGGGACGCGCGATTACATAGGCTTCTCCGCCGTCACGAGCCCTAGCTGCGTGGGTAGGGGGACTGTCTTCGTGTTGATGAATCCGGCGTCTTTGAGCCAGCCAACGACCTCCTCCCCTTCCCTATCGCCCGCCTCATCGTTCACCAGGCGCATGTAGTCCTGCACGATCACGATGCCGCCGGGCGCCATGATGTCGTGGGCCAGCTCCAGCAGGCGGCAACAGTCGTCGTCGGATTTGATGACGATGACCCCTGAGATGAGCACAACGTCGTACGGCCCACCCAACTCTAGCTCGAAGAAATCTCCTTCAAGGAAGCTGATGCGGCCCCGAAGGTCGTGGTCTTCGACGATGCCGCGGGCCAAAGCCACGGGCTCCTTCTGGTCGACTACGACGGACTCCAGCTCCGCGTAAGCCTCGCAGAGCGCGATGCTGTAGCTTGCCGCACCGCCTCCCAGGTCTATCATACGGCGCTTGCCGGTCAGGTCCACGCTGTCGACCAGCAGCCGTCCCTGCCCTGTCATGGCGCGATTGTGCTGCCCGAGCATGTAGTTGGTCCAATACGTCGGGGCGTCGACGAACCCCGTCTCGAAGGGCAGCATCGTATCCCCGTCCCGTATGATCTCGTCCAGACGCCCCCACGAGGCCCACGTGTTGGTGTGATGCAGGGCGTGGTCGCCTACGTAGCCTTCCTTGCCCTTGACGAGGTGCTCCACGGCGACGGGGGTGTTGGCGTAAAGGTCGCCCCGCCTTTCGACGAGACCCAGCACGACGCATGTGTCCAGGAAAGCGTGAATGTACTTCGCGTCGGCTCCGATTCTTACAGACAGGGCCTCGGAGCTAAGCGGGCCGCCCTCCAGGATGTTGAAGACGTCGAGCTTGATTCCCGCCCTCAAGATCGCCGAGTACCAGAAGCTGCGAGCGATCTCCCGGATATGCTCCGGGTCTGGAAGGGCGGGATGAGAGTCTGATGCCATTTGTTGTCCCCTAAATACGAATGCGCTAGATTCCACGGGATATTAACGCCCAAAGTAGCGGGCCAGCTCGTCCCTTTCGAATGTCGGCAGACCGATTAAGCCGTGGGCTGTCCGAAGCCTAAGCCCATCCTCTTTGGGGGTGATCTGCCCGATCTCGTAGGCTGGAATTCCTTCGGAGACGAGAGCGTCCACGAGCCTCTGCGCCTCCGATTGCGGCAGAGTGGCGAGCAGCGCTCCGGAGCCTATGAGGCCGAAGGGGTCGAGGCCCAGGGCATCGCATATTACCCGACACTCGGGCAGGACCGGTATTCGCTCCATTTCGATCATCAAGCCTACGTCCGCCCCCACGGCCATTTCGAGAAGACCAGTGGCAAGCCCGCCCTCCGTGGGGTCGTGCATCGAGTGTATCCGGGTCGCGGCGCAGGCGATCGATGCGGCCTTGACCACGCTGATGCCGGGAGTGAACAGATAGTCCTTCGCCTTTTCAATGGAATCATCCGGGACCCCTCGCTCCCGTAGCTCGTCGGGGACCTCCCGCGCCAGAAGGGATGTGCCCTCGATGGCGATGCCCTGAGTGAGCACGACGCTGTCGCCGGGCCTTGCGCCGGACGTGAGCACGACCTTGTCTTTGTCGACCTCCCCCAGCATGGCTCCCACCGCTATGGGACGCGGCACGTCGTAGGTGACTTCGGTGTGGCCTCCGACCAGCGCGATGTTCATGGCGTTACAGGCTTCCAGCAGCTGGTCGAATATGTCATGCACCGTTTC
>JADFQF010000448.1 GCA_022561955.1 Chloroflexota bacterium
ACTGACTGGTGTCACGGGTTCCCAGCACCACGTCTCGTTTGTTCAGGTCGACGCCGACGCACTCTACGAAGCGCTGGGTGCCATCGCCACGCACGCGGCGCTGTCCGACGAATTCTATCGGCTGTTCGTTCAGCGGGCGGACGAGGTCATGGTGGAGTCCACGAGGCTCTACGAGCACGTGCCGGCAACAGTAGGCGAGCTGAAGAGCGTCGGCCTCTCGTTGGGCATTGTGTCGTCGAAGTATCGACGTCGCATCGAGGCCACGCTTGGCGCCGCGGGCCTGCTGGAAAGCTTCGATGTGATCGTCGGCGGCGAGGACGTTCAGGATATCAAGCCGAGCCCGGTCGGTCTGCTAAGGGCCGTTGAACGGCTGACAGGCTCCGTCGATGCCGCGCTATACGTCGGGGACAGCACGACGGACGCCGAGACGGCAAGGCGGGCGCGGGTGCGGTTCGTGGCCGTGCTGTCCGGCGTCACCCCCAGGGAGGAGTTCGCGCCGTTTCCGGTGGCGGCGGTGCTGGCGGACGTGTCGGAGCTACCTCAATGTCTTGGCAGGTGATATATTAGGTCTCACCCTATGACACGGCCTGCCGAGACTGGAGATGATGGATGACATTCGCTAACCGGGAGCTTTTTCCCTTCAGCACGGAAGTAAACGATCAAGACCACCTGACTATAGGCGGCTGTGACGTCGTTGACCTGGTCTCCGAGTTCGGGTCTCCCCTCTACGTATTCGATGAAGACACTTTGCGAGGAATGTGCCGCCAGTTTGTCGGCGAGTTCTCGAAGCGCTACGCCAATTCCAGGGTCGCCTACGCGTCCAAGGCATTTCTCATTCCCTACATTGCCCGGCTCGTGCACGAAGAGGGCCTGGCGTTGGACATCGTGTCCGGCGGCGAGCTCGCGGTGGCGAAGGCGGTGGGCTTCACGCCGGAGAAGATCTACTTCCACGGAAACAACAAGACCCCCGACGAGCTAGCCTTCGCGCTGGAATACGGTATCGGCCATTTCGTCATCGACAGCTTCTACGAGCTGGACCTCCTGCAAGAGTTGGCCGGACAGAAGGGTCTGAAGCAGGACGTGATGTTGAGGGTGTCCCCCAGCATAGACCCACATACGCACGTGTACACGACGACGGGCATACTGGACAGCAAGTTCGGCTTCTCCATCGAGACGGGCGACGCCGCGAAGGCCATCAGACGGGCCATGGATTCGTCCAACCTGAATCTGAACGGCATACACTTCCATCTCGGCTCGCCTATTTTCGAGCTAGAGCCCTATTCGGCGGCCATACACGCCGTCCTGAACTATCTGACCCAGTTCAAAGAGGAGGGGCTAAATCTTGAGGAGTTCAGCCCCGGCGGTGGCTTCGCCATCGGATACGTTCGTGATGAGCTCCCGCCGGACATAAGCGAATACGCGGAGGAGATCACGTCGACCTCCATCTCGGTCGCGAAGGAGCTGGGATTCGGAGAGCCCAGGCTCATCGTCGAGCCGGGTCGGTCCATCGTGGGCCGTGCGGGCGTTGCCCTTTATACCGTCGGGGGCATCAAAGACATTCCGACGGTGCGTAAATACGTGTCGCTGGACGGCGGCATGGGCGACAACA
Organism: Chloroflexota bacterium; assembly: GCA_022561955.1. The sequence goes on from JADFQF010000448.1 coordinate 1,610, forward strand.
TTCGACCGGCGCTTTACGATTCCAAGTACGAGGCCGTCGTCGCCGGCCGCATGTCCGCGCCCGCCAACGACGTGGTGACGCTGGCCGGCAAGTATTGCGAATCCGGCGATGTGCTCATCAGGGACGTGGAGCTGCCCGTCATCAAGACGGGCGACATAATAGCAGTCCCGTCTTCCGGGGCCTACGCGCCCTCCATGGCGAGCAATTACAACCTGAACCCAAGACCCGCGATCGTAGTGGTCAAGGACGGCGAGGCGCGTTTGGCCCGCCGCAGAGAGACTTACGAGGACATGATGCGCTGCGACGTCCTCTGAAGCATGAAGGGAGTTACACCCATGACCGAGATTATCTACGAATCAGCCGGGAGTATCGCTCGGCAGATCAGGGAGAAGAGGGTTTCAGCCGTCGAGGTGGTGGAGGCGCACCTGCGGCGCATCGACGAGGTGAACGACAGTCTGAACGCGGTCGTACAGCGCGTGGACGAGAGGGCCCTCAAGGAAGCCAGGGAAGCGGACGATGCCCTCGCCCGCGGAGAGCTGAAGGGACCGCTGCACGGCGTACCCATCACCCTGAAGGACTCCCTCGATACC
>JADFQF010000449.1 GCA_022561955.1 Chloroflexota bacterium
CCTGAAGCGGGAGCTCGACGTCGCGGAGGTATATGACCGGACCGGCTGTCCTCAGCACACCTCTTACCTTCCCGCCAGAGTCCTGTGGCTCAGAAACGCGTTCCCGGAGCTGAACTCCCGTCTAAGCCAGTGGGCAGACGTCGGCGCGTTTCTCTATCGGAGGTGGTTCGGCAAAACGGTGCCGATGAGCTACTCCATGGCGTCGTGGACGGGCATGCTGGACCGCAGGAGGCTGGAGTGGGATGCGGGCCTCATGGAGCATCTGTCCCTGACCGCGGACGATCTGCCGCCCCTGGACGACTATTCCAGCGGGCAGAGGGGCCTCGCGCCCGATTACGCTAATCGTTGGCCGGCACTCGCCGACGTGCCCTTTTTTCTGTCGATAGGCGACGGCGCCGGGGCAAACGTCGGCAGCGGGTGCGTCTCGGCGGAGAGCGTCGCCCTGACGGTCGGCACCAGCGGCGCTATGAGAACGCTCGTGCCGGACGCCGCGCCGAAGATACCCGAGGGCCTGTGGGGTTATCGGCTGGGAGATTCGACCCTTATCGGCGGCTCGTTGACCGACGGTGGCAGTGTATACGCGTGGGCCAGAGAGACGCTGAACCTGCCGAAGGACGACGTCAAGATCGAGGAGTTGTTGCAGTCTTTACCTCCGGGCGCTCACGGTCTCAGCCTTTTGCCGCTCTTTTCCGGCGAGAGAAGCCCCGGCTGGGCGGCGGACGCAACGGGCGTAATAAGCGGCCTCCGGATGTCCACGAAACCCATTCACATCCTCCAGGCCGCGCTGGAAGCCGTCGCGTACCGATTTGACCTCGTCTGGAGAATGCTGTTACCTTATGTATCTTATAATTGCCGAATTATTGCCAGTGGTGGGGCCCTGACCGGGTCTCCGTACTGGCTGCAGGTGATGGCGGATGTTCTGGGGCGGACGGTTACGGTATGCGTCGAAGATGAGGCCACGAGTCGGGGCACGGCCATTCTGGCCCTGGCCTCCCTGGGACTTTGGTCGAGGCTCGACGCTGTGCCCGCCGCGTTGGGAGACACATTCGAACCGAATCCACGTCGAACCGAACTGTACCGCAAGCTGGCCAAAGAGCAACAGATGCTTTATGCGCGCGTGATCGCAAAGAGCTAGCTTTCAGGACACGCGTTCGGCGGATGCGGGACCGATACATCATCACAGATTGTTCAAATGCGATTGGTTTATATTATCTCTAGGATATGCGGTGGTTGAGGCGCTTAGACTAAGCAAGGGAGGCCGTTGTCATGACAGGTTCACTAAATTCTCTTCAGGAGCTTCGTCGTCTGGGCCAGTCGGTCTGGTTCGACAATATACGTCGAGGACTCATCAAGTCGGGCGAGCTGCAGCAGCTCATTGACCAGGGTGTTACGGGCCTTACTTCAAACCCGACTATCTTCGAGAAGGCTATCAGCGGCAGCACGGACTACGACGACGCCCTGCTGATGTTGGCCCGTGACGGAAAGAACGCCGAGGAGATCTTCGAGGCGTTGGCGATGGAAGACATACGTGACGTCGCCGATCTGCTCCGTCCGATATATGACGAGACCGACGGCGTCGACGGCTATGCCTCCATCGAGGTAAGCCCTCACCTGGCGGGAAAAACAGACGAGACCATAGCCGATGCCAGGCGGTTGTTCGCCGCCCTGGATCGGCCAAATGTCATGATAAAAGTCCCTGGAACGCCCGAGGGCGTGCCCGCCATTCGACGGCTAATCAGCGAGGGAATCAACGTAAACACGACGTTGATCTTCTCGCTGGACGCCTATGCTCAGGTTCGCGAGGCCTACATAAGCGGGCTCGAAGCCCTCGTGGAAAACGGCGGTGACCCCGGCAGGGTCGCGGGCGTCGCATCGTTCTTCGTGAGCCGAGTCGACGGCGTCGTGGACGCCCTTCTGCAGAAGCGGGCCGAAGGCGGCGATAAGGAAGCACGGAGCCTGATGGGCAAGGCCGCGATATCCAACGCCAAGGTGGCCTACAGGGACTTCGAGGCGACCTTTGGAGATGCGCGATTCCAGGCGCTCGAGGCAAGGGGTGCCCGCGTGCAAAGGCCTCTATGGGCCAGCACCAGCACGAAGAACCCGGATTACAGCGATGTCCTATATGTCGATGAGCTCATCGGACCTCACACAGTCAATACGATGCCCGACGCGCCTCTTGCGGCTTACCGGGACCCCGG
>JADFQF010000042.1 GCA_022561955.1 Chloroflexota bacterium
CGGGGACTTGGCGGCTACGGCGAGCTTGTTGAAAACCCAGAGGAGCTTCCGTCGGCACTAGAGAGGGCCTTGAAGCTAGGCAGGCCGGCCCTCCTCAACGTAATGGTCCAAAACGCCATAAGCCCGCGGGCGCAGGCTGCGATCAACCGCTGGAACTCTCAGACGCCCCAGCCGCTCTAGCTACGGCATCACTGCCTCGCCCCCGTGAGGCCCGCACGGCATCGAAGATGGAACTGGAAATCAAGGTCCAGCCAAGGGCGAAGCGCAACGCCATCGAGGTCTCGGGCGACGGCGACGTGACGGTGCGAGTCACGGCGGCGCCGGACAACGGCAAGGCCAACGACGCCGTAATATCCTTGCTGGCGAAGAGGCTGCGTCTTCCCAAAGGCGGCGTGGAGATCGTCCGAGGCCACAGGTCTCGCAAGAAACTGGTGCGCATGCCGGACCTGACAAGGTCACAGCTCTTGGAGCGTCTCGCGGATTCTTGATGTCGCTGGATGCCGGCGACCAGGTTACCGCTTACAACATCCTAAGAATAAACCTCTGGATCACGATAATAATTATCAGCGCGACCATTGGAGACAAATCTATCATGCCCATCTTTGGGAGGACCCGTCTGATGGGGGCCAGAATCGGCTCGGTAATCTGGTTGATGATAACCACCAGCGGATTAGTTGGCGACAGGTTAATCCATGACAGTACCACCCTCGCCAGAAGCGCGAACCAGAGGACATTGACAAGAATTTTTATAAAAGTCGCTATGATATTGCCATCCACTATTGCTCACCCAACGCCTTTGATTTTTCGTATGCAGCGCTAACCGCATTGAATATCGCAGCCCTGAACCCGCCGTCTTCAAAGGCCTTCAGGGCCTCTATCGTGGTTCCGCCCGGGGAGGTGACCATGTCCTTGAGATCGGCGGGGTGACGGCCCGTCTCCTCCACCAACCTGGTGCTTCCCAACACCGTCTGAAGCACGAGCGTACGGGCCATGTCTCGCGCCATACCGAGGTAGACCGCCGCGTCGATCATGGCCTCGATGAACAGGAACACGTACGCCGGGCCGCTGGCGCTCACCGCCGTCGCCATATCGATCAGCTTTTCGTCGGGAACGTAGATCTCCTTGCCGAGCGTGCGCAGCAGCGCTCCGGTGCCCGCTCTGCTCTCCTCCGAGACGCTGTCCGTCGCCGTCCACACGCTCATGCCCTGGCCGATCTGCGCCGGTGTGTTCGGCATGACCCTGATGACCGAGGAGTGGCCCAGCCCGCCGGTAAGCGTCTTTATCGTAGCGCCGGCGATTATGGAGACCACCGTGTTGCCCTCGTTCAATGCCTCTTTCAGCTCGGGGGCGACGTAAGGAAGCGTCTGCGGCTTTATTGCCAGCACGACCAGGTCGGCGTCAGGCAGCACGTCCCGATTTGAGGAGTACGACTTCAGACCATACTTCTCTTCCAGGTACCGGCGTCTCGCCTCGACGGGCTCGCTGACCCTGATTCTGTCGGCAGGGCTAATATGGCCCTCGATGACGCCGCCTATCAGCGCCTCGGCCATCACTCCACCGCCAACGAAGGAAATCTCCATGTTTTTTTCCTAAGCCTACCTGGTCGCCTTCTCAAAAACGTCCTACTAAAGTGGTCCATCCTTCGACACGCTCAGGACGAACGGGCAGAATGATTCCTCTCCGTTCGTGGTGTCCGACTCATTAGCATGTATATCTTCGGACTCCGCCGCTGCGGAGAGCTTCTCGAACCATCCTTAGTGGTTGTTGTTCCTGGGGGCTCATCACCCAGAACCCCGTCATTCCGGCGAAAGCCGGAATCCAGAAGGGGCTCCTCCTTGTATCTTAATATTGGGACGTGATAGACCGTTTCTCCCTCTGGGTTCCCCCCGACCATTTGAAATCAGTTTATTAACCACTCGCCCTGCATCCCGCCCCAAGAGGCTAGGGCAGACGGCCGTCGCTGGCCAGACTGACCGCGACCCTGATTGATTCCAACATGCTCTCGTGGTCCGCGATGCCCTTGCCCGCGATATCGAAGGCGGTGCCATGGTCCACCGACGTACGAATAAACGGCAGGCCCAGGTTCACGCTGACGCTTTTGGCCCAGTCGTGCACCTTTATGGGAATGTGTCCCTGGTCGTGGTACATACACAGGACCACGTCGTACTTGCCGTCGATGGCCTGGGGGAAAATCGTGTCGGCGGGAACGGGGCCGGTCGCATCGATCCCCATGGCCCTGGCCTCCTCGACGGCCGGCGCTATCTGCGTGGCCTCCTCGTCGCCCAGCAGGCCGCCATCGCTGGCATGGGGGTTCAGGGCCGCCACTCCGATCCTGGGTTTCTCGAATCCCCATTTCTTGAAGTGCTCGTCCGTCAATACGGTCTTGGCCAGCACGTTGTCCTTTGTCACGTAATCGCAGGCGATGCGTACCGAGCGGTGCGTGGTGAGGTGCACGACCCTCAACTGCCTTGCCATGAGCATCGTCGCCACCTGGTCGGCCCCCGTCTGCTTCTGGAAGATCTCCATGTGGCCGATCTGCTCGTAGCCCGCCATATTGCAGGCCTCCTTGTTTATAGGGGCGGTAGCAATGGCCTGCACCTGGCCCGAAGCGGCAAGCTCTCCCGCACGCAGGATCCACTCCGCCGACGCCTTGCCCGACGCCGCCGAGAGCTTTCCGTATTCCACCGCGCCAAAGTCGAGATTCTCCATATCCAGAACGTCGATGGCGCCGTACTCGCCCTGGACCTCGTCGAGAGAATGCGCCACCCTGGCCGAAATCGAGGCGCCGATGATCCTGAGCGCGTCGGACATCGCGGCCACGCTGCCCACGACGAAGGGTCTGCACTTCTCGTACACCCACTTGTCCTGCAACGCCTTGGCCGTCACCTCGGCGCCGATGCCGGCGGCGTCGCCCATCGTGATGGCAAGAAACGGTCGATCGCTCATCTGGTACCTCGAACGTGAATTCTCGTCTGGCCGAGCCGAGCGCACAATTCAGGCTGAGCCGGGCCGACGGCCCCATTATAGCCTGACCGCAGGCCAAAAACGAGGGTGCGTCGCGTCTCGAACGCGCTCGTTTCCGTGTTACAACGCCTTATGGGACTCACCCTTCGCTCGGCCTTACCACAGGCGGTGCGATCTAAGTATCAGCCATATCCTCCCTCCTCCTCCGATGCTCTATCGGAGGAGGAGGGAGTTAGAGGGAGGGGGTGAATCGTCTTTCGTGACAGACCCTTCACCCTCTCCGATGAATCGGAGTCCGACGATATACTATTTAAAGGGTCGGACACCTCAATCCTCTCCCTGAGGGAGAGGATGAATCGGCCTTTGGCGGGAGAGCCATTCGAAGGTTGGGCCAATCTGGTAGACGTGTTGAGATAATAACTCCGTCATGCACCCCGTCTCCGCCGGAATCGTACAGGCTCCTCTGGGGTGGATAAAGTGGCGTCCCAAACGAGAATCGTGGTAATATCGACCACGAGAGCGTTCAACCACCTACGGAACGCGCGGAGCCGTCTCTCAGCGTCTTGGTTTAGCGTTGGGCGGGCCAGGCAAGCGGCTTGCACTGCCTCGGCGCCCCGGAGGAGTAAGACTATGAGCACCAGTGATCGACCATTGATTACCCACCTCATGAAGAGGGCGGGCTTCGGCGCGACCCCTTCGGAGTTGGATGCGCTGACCAGCGAGAAGACCTATGAAGAGATCGTGGACGACCTCGTCAACCCTGAGCGCTTTCCTGAGGTCGACCAGTCCTTCCTTGATAGGTACTACGGCGGGGAGCCCGTCGCTATCTACATCGCCAAGTGGCTCTACAGGATGGTCAATACCGAGAGACCCCTGGAAGAGAAAATGGCACTCTTTCTTCATCAACTGTTTCCCGTCGCATGGGGAAAGAGCGAGCATCTGACCTCTATCACTACCGAGATCGACATGTTCAGAAGGGTCGGCCTCACGGACTTCAAGACGATACTCTTGGAGCTTTCACGAGACCCCGCCATGATTTACTGGCTCGACAACAACGAAAACCACAAGGGCGAGATAAACGAAAACTACGGCAGGGAGCTGCTGGAGCTGTTCTCGATGGGGGTCGGGAACTACACGGAAGACGATATCAAGAGCGCTTCACGGGCCTTCACCGGATGGACATTCAGACAGCCCCTCTCCCTTTACCCGGTGGGGCACTATCCTGCTGCCTTCGAGTTTGTGGAGGAAGACCACGACGATGGTCAGAAGACCTTCCTGGGCCACACCGGGAACCTTAACGGAGAAGACATAATTGAGATCATCGTCAAAGAGCCGGCGACGGCAAGATTCGTATCACGCCACCTATACAACTTCTTCGTGGAAGACGAGGCCCAGGTGCCCTCGTGGTCGATCGAACCTCCCAAGAACGAGAGCGCGGTTCAACGGCTTTCGGATGTCTTCATGGAGACAGCCGGCGACATGACGGCCATATTAAAAGAGCTGTTCAATTCAGACTTCTTCAAGGACTCCATGCAGCTCAAGAAGGTCAAGAGTCCGACAGAGCTCGTCGCCGGGGTGCTCAAGCAGACGGGGGAGTACAGATATCCGAAGCCCGGTATGCATGAGTTTGCGGTAACTACCGGCGCCGGTTCCCCTTACGAAGGCACCATGGGGATCATGGGACAGCGATTGCTTAACGCTCCTACTGTCGAAGGTTGGCACACGGGTCATGAGTGGATCGACTCCGGCACCCTCAGCGAGAGGATCAGCTTCGTCGAGAAGCAGTTCGAGGATACGTCGAAGCCGGGCATCCAGGAGATTTTGCTCAGGGCGGGCGACCTCGATGATGAGCCCACTCAGATCGTGGACCGATGCCTGGACCTCATGGGCGGATTGAGCGTCGGCAAGGACACCTACGATTCCCTCGTGACCTACACGAGGCAGCTCAGCGAGATCACGAAGGATGACGATGCGGGGCAAGATGACGCCACAGAGCAAGTAGGTGTCCATAATCTCTTGCAGATGATCGCGTCCACCGTCGATTTTCAATTTGCGTAAAGACGCCCGCGAGCGAAGAACCAGAAGCTAGGGGACGAAGCATGAGTACAAAAAACGGGGAGAACATTCTCGTAGTCGTCCAGATGACGGGCGGCAACGATTTCATGAACACCATCGTTCCGTACACGAACGGGCATTATTACGATGCGAGGAAGAAGGTCGTCCTTGCCCAGGACGAGGTCCTGCCAATAAACGATGAGCTTGCCATCAACGGCAATGCGGCGCCGTTCAAGCGTCTCTACGACGAAGGAAAGGCGGCGATCATACAGGGCATCGGATACCCCGACTCGAACAGGTCCCACTTCAGAGGCATGGATATCTGGCACACGTGCGAGCCGGACAGGGTCGGCACGAACGGCTGGCTTGGACTCGCCATAAGAGAGCTGGACCCCAAGGGCGAGAACGTGCTCACTGGCGTCAGCATCGGCCAGGGCCTGCCCAGGGCCATGGCGGTTTCCGGGGTCCCGGTAACCTCCGTAGGCGATTTAGAGGGCTATGGCGTGATGAACAGGCTCGATAGAGAGCGGCTGAGAGACAAGGCTATCCAGGCCTTTAAAGACATATACGGTCAGGCGATTGGGACCGGACCGGTCTCGGAATATATAGGTCAGACCGGCCTGGACGTGCTCAAGGGCGCCGACCTGCTGGCGGACGTAGCCGATAAATATGAGTCTCCCGTCGAATACGCCGACAATCCCATAGCGAAGAGCCTCAGAGACGTAGCACGGATTCATTTCGCGGACCTTGGCACGAGGATCTTCTACACCAGCCACGGTGGATACGATACTCACGCCAACGAGCTGCCGACCCATCCCAAGCTGATGAGCGATGTCTCGGGAGCGATATCAGATTTCCTCGACGACCTGGAGCACCACGATGCCTCTGATAATGTGACGATCCTGGTGTTTACGGAGTTCGGTCGGCGCATGCGGGACAACGGCAGCGGCACGGATCACGGCTCTGGCGGAGGCGCCTTCCTGTTCGGCAAGAAAGTGGAAGGTGGGCTGTACTGCGAGTACCCGTCGCTGGACCCCAAGGACTGGGAGCACGGCGAGGACCTCAAACACACCATAGACTTCCGAGGTATTTATGGCACGGTGCTGGAGCAGTGGATGAGCATAGAGGCGAAGCCAATCGTGAATGGCGATTTCGAGCAGATTCATCCCTTCAAGGCATAGTAAATAGCGGCAAAAGGAGCTAAACCCATGGCACGCCCATATGGACTGCTAAGAGCGGGCTACCCCTATCTCAAGACCCTCGGCATGCGCCGGATAACCAACTTTCCGGTCGATGTCGCCTTCGGAAAAGACAAGACGATTTACATCCTCCTGAGATCGGAGGGCGTGGCCCTCATCAGGGTCTGGTCTCTCGACGACGCGGAGCAACTCACGGACGACCTGAAGCAGATCGGAGGCTTTGGCGTCGAGGACGGCCAGTTCAAATGGCCGGTGCAGCTGATTACGAACGATAGCGGAGACATCTTCGTCAGCGACGAGGCGATCCATCGGATCACTCGCTTCGACGAGGCGGGCGAGTTCGTTGCGAAGTGGGGCGTTGAAGGCAGCTCCGAGGGAGAGCTGAAGGGGCCGTCGGGCATTGCCTTCGACAACGACGGCAATATATTAGTCGTGGACTCTCAGAACCACCGCATCCAGCGTTTCACACCTGATGGAGAACATCTGGGTGGGTTCGGCTCACAGGGGCGTGAGGCGGGCCAGTTCGAGCTGCCGTGGGGCATCCACGTCGACGAGCTAGGAGACATCTATGTCGCCGACTGGGGCAACAACAGGGTGCAAAAGCTCGGCCCGACGGGCGAGCCGCTCATGGTCATCGGCAGCCCCGGCACGGGAGACGGGGAGTTCGACAGGCCCACCGGCGTGGCCGTTGACGCCCACGGCGACATCTACGTATCCGACTGGGGCAACAACAGGGTCGAGATGTTCAACCAGGAGGGTCAATACATCTGGAAGTTCCTGGGCGACGCCTCCCTATCCAGGGCGGCGCGCGGCTATATGCTGACCAACGCCATGCCGAACCGCCTGCGGGAAATGGGCAGGCTGGAGCAGGAAAAGTACCTGCGCCGACCCCGCTCAGTGCGTATCGACAGCGAATTCAGGCTCTTCATCGCGGACTACGAGTCCTACCGTTTACAGGTATACCAGAAGGAGGCCATCCCTCTGGACGAGAGCACGATGGCCGCCCCAATCCGGAATCCGACTCTGGCCACCACCTGACCGCTCGCACATGAGCCGCGCGATCCCTCCCTCAGCGGCGCTCGTTCGGAACGGGTACGCCGGGCGTCGCTATAAAGACCAGCGGTCCAGCAGCAGGCGCCGCCCCTATCTGTTGCCGGGCGTTGGCGCAGCGTCTACTGAGGATTATCCGCCGACATGCCCAACCCGCCGGGACGCCTCGATTCCCAGTCCTCGCCTGGTGAATTACGCATCATCATGCGCTCCTGCCTAGAGTGACGCTGCCGCCTGGGTTTTGCGGCCATAGTCCGGTCTCCCTTCGTGGCGACGATAGACGTGTCCAACCCGTTCCTTCCTGCGAATCCTGTCAATCCGACTCGACACGTGATACAAATTGCTTTGCACCCAGAACAAAACCAGACTCGATTTCATGCAACAGCCGGGGGCAAAGCGTTGGGCCGAAACACGATTGACGATACACTGAACGCGTTTTGTAAGGACACCGACGCGTACCTCCAAGGGGCGGCAGACGGACCGCTGGCCGGTCTAACGTTCGCCGCCAAAGACATATTCGATGTCGCAGGACACGTTACCGGGGGCGGCAACCCCGACTGGAAGGCCACGCACGAACCCGCGGAACGCACGGCCTGGGTGGTGAAGACCCTCGTCGAGGCCGGAGCGACGATGGTCGGCAAGACCATCACCGACGAGCTTACTCGCGGCATATTCGGCGAGAACGCACACTACGGCACGCCCGTAAACCCCCGCGCGCCCGATCGAGTGCCCGGCGGGTCGTCCAGTGGACCGGTCTCGGCAGTGGCAGGCTGCCCGGTCAAGGAAGCTGCCTTATAATAAAAGGAGGACGAAGTGCCGAACTATACCTACGACCACATCCACCTGCGCACCCGCGATCCGGAGGCGACGACGAAGTACTACCACGAGATGTTCGGGGCGAAGATCGTCGAATCCGTGCAGTCGGACGGACAGAGCCGCGTCGACATCGACCTGAACGGACTGACGATATTTGTCGCACGCGTCTCGACCGAAGACGACGTTCCCGTTCCTCCCGCCGACCCACACATGGGGCTCGACCACTTTGGACTGCGTGTCGATAACCTGGACGAGGCCACCGCCGACCTCAAGAGCAAGGGCGCCGAGTTCAGCATGGAGCCGCGCGATCTTCGTCCCGGAGTGAGGATCGCCTTCGTGCGCGCACCGGACGATGTCCGAATCGAGCTTCTCGAACGCAGCTAACTGGACGCACGCGGAGGCGCATATATGGAAAGGCAGAGTAAAGAACTGAAGGGCCCACTGGATGGATTGCGGGTCATCGACTGGACGATGTGGCAGTTCGGCCCTGTCTCGACGATGATGCTGGCCGACATGGGGGCCGAGGTCA
>JADFQF010000450.1 GCA_022561955.1 Chloroflexota bacterium
CCCCTTTTCCTTACTAGAAAGAGTGCCAAAGGGATTGTGGAAAGAGTTTTTCAACACCCTGCTAGGGACTTCCCCGACGCTGTCCACGACTTCGATAAGCTGAAGCTCTGGTAGGGTCAACACGACGTACGAAGGCGTATTTAGGCGCTTCCACAGCGCGTAGGGGTCCGTGCCCGTCTTTCCTGCTGCAAAGAGTGAGATGACGGTGCCGTGGGCCACTACGGCCAGGCTGTGGCCTTCATACGCCCGGAGAAAGCTGTCGAGGGCCCCTGAGAACCTCTGGCGGGCTTCATCGGCCGTTTCTCTGCCGAAGACCAGCTCATTGGGATTATCGAACAGAGAGTGGACGGCGTTGTCGAAGTCCACACTGTCGTGAAAATACTCGACATCGTTTCTGTCGTGCTCGTGCAGCCCCTCAACACGTTGGAACGGCCTTCGCAGCGTCTGGGCGATCAGCTCTCCGGTCTCGACGGCCTTGGGCTCCGTGCTGGAGATGACCGAGTCCACGGCATGGCCGGCGAGCCGGTCGGCAAGGCTCGCGCAGAGAAGGCGGCCCTCGCTCGACAGCTTCCACCTGTTTGCCGGAGCGTCGGGGTCGATTTCAGGCGACGAGTGCTTCACGAGAATGAGCTTCATTGAAATTCAAAACGGCTCTCCACAGTCCTGGGAACTATGGAGAGCCGCAAATTATCTCACGTTTGGCCTCTGAGGCCTAACGCCTATACTGCCGAGAGCTTGGACGGCTTAATAGCGGAAGGAAGATCCGCCACCGCCACCTGCGCCCGCGCCGCCCCTGTCGCGCTGCTGGCTATAGCAGTCGCTGCAGTAGACGGGTCGGTCGCCTCGGGGTCGGAAGGGCACCTCTGTGTCCTTGCCGCACTGGGCGCAGACTGCCGGATGCATCTCACGAGGTCCGCCAAATCCGCCGCCGCCGCCGCCAAATCCGCCGCCGCCGCCGCCGCCGCCGCCGCCAAATCCGCCGCCGCGGTTCGCCCTGCGGGAAGCTCTGCATGAGGGGCACCGCTTGGGCTCGTTTGTATACCCTTTGTCCGCGTGATACTGCTGGTCGTCAGCAGAAAACACGAAGGTCTGGTTGCACTCCACACATGATAGGTCTCGATCCTGAAAAGCCACTGGTGATCTCCTTACCCTTACTGGGAAAAATATTATGGGCTACAAATGATCACCAGGGGATTCGCCAAGAAGGAAAAGCCATGGGGATAACTATGTAGTTCCGTTATTAGTGTACCACTTCAATGATAGTTTCTCAAAGCCAATATTCTGTACCTCCGGACGAAATTCGCGAGGCGATGATGCTAAAGGATTCGTCGGGTACACGCAGGAAAATCCGACCAATCCTGGATGATATTGGTCAACAATAGAAAACGGGATTGCCACGGCAATCCCGTCTTCCCATTAGTTCCAATTTATTGTGAAGCCCAGTAAGGTGGATGCCGGCCCTAAACGGCGACCTCCAGGGCCTCTTCATCAGGCACCGGCCCCTTGAAATCGCAAGAGGTACACCTTGCGTTGGTCCTGCCCACCGCCAAGAGCATCTTGCCGCACTCCGGGCAGTGCTGGGTCAGCGGACGCTGGTTTACGGCGAAGGTACACGTGGGATACGCCGAGCAGCCGTAGAATTTCCTGCCGCCCTTGCCCCGTTGTTTTCGCTCGACGAGATCGCTTCCGCATTCGGGGCAGTCCACGCCGACGCGGAGTAGCAGCGGCTGAGCGTTCTTGCAGTCGGGGAATCCGCTGCAGGAAAGAAACCGTCCGTACCGTCCCGATTTTATTACCATCGGCTTTCCGCACTGCTCGCAGACCTCGTCCGTCTCCTCATCGATCTCGTCTCTTGGGACCCTTTCGGCCTCCTTCATGGCCTTCTCGATGGACTTGTCGAAGGGGCTATAGAACTCCTGGAGCATGGGCTCCCATTTCAGGGTCCCCTCGGCGATATCGTCGAGCTGCGCCTCGATCTTCGCGGTAAAGCCCACGTCCATGATGTCGGGGAAGTGTGCGATCAGGAGCTTGGTGACGGCCTTGCCCAGCTTCGTGGGCAATAGCCTGCCCTGGTCTTTTTGCACGTAGTCCCTGTCGACTATCGTCCCGATGATGGGGGCGTAAGTGCTGGGACGTCCGATTCCCTGCTCCTCCAGCGTTCGTATTAGCGACGATTCGTTGT
>JADFQF010000043.1 GCA_022561955.1 Chloroflexota bacterium
CTATCACCCGCCGTCGCCTTTTGACCCAACCCGACACCACTGGCGGCTGCGGAATCGATGAATGTTGCGAAGCGTCCAAGATGTTGCTGGCGGAATCGGTCCAGCATGGTCGTGACAATGGTGAACAGCAAAGTGAAAAATATCACGTTGACGAGATTGATCGACCCATCAAATGTGGGGAGCAGTATGGCGATTATCAGAATAAGTACGAAATTGACAGCTAGCAACACGATGAACTCCCTGAAGGTGGCCGTCCACCCAGACCCTTGCCGCGCAAGCCACTGGCTCAATGAAGTGTTGATTAAGATGAGAATGATCCCGGCGACAATTATTTCAATGCTGCTGGCCCTCATATCCGGCAGGACCTGGGCAAAGATGATGCCGACGAGCGACACCATCACGATCTTTTCTACGAACGCCATGTTCAAAAACTTTTGGGTCCGAATTCCAGTACTTGCGTCCGCGGCCGGTCCACCGTTGGATTCCAGATGGGTGTCCGCCAGGAAGGTGAGACTCCAGTCGGTGGCAGGCAATCGCCGAATGAGCCACCACGTGGCAATGAGAACCAGCGCCACGAGTAATACAAGGACAGCGACGCCGAAGGGGTTCGAGAGCAGGCCGCCGGGCGTTGATCCGACGTCTGACGTCCCAAGGATTCGAGCGCTGAACCAGTCCGTCGTGTCTACCTGCGCGATATGGATGATGAATTCCTGAGGCAGCTTGATCAATATCCAGAGCAAAACTCCAGCGGCGATAATATGCCTCTTGCCAAGGCGTCTCGGATCCCATTTCAGGCGGACGATCTCGTAGAAGATGAAGAAGTACTCAAAGGTGTTGGGAAATATCATCATCAAAGGTCGAAACTGAGTGATTTCGAACAGCGTGACGCCGACCAATCGGTAATGGAAGAAGAAACGGTCCAGCTGGAACCCAAACAGGTTTGTCCAGGTGCGGTATGTAGACATATAGGTGATCGTCAGGTAATAGATATCGAGTGCTTTGTCGTAACCCTGGTAGTTGTCCAGCGGTATGTTCGTGTATTGCTGGAATATAGTCTGGTCTATACCGTCGGCGACTAGAGCGACCAGCACTCCCGGAAGCGGATACCACGGTATCGCGAACGGCACGAAGAATCGTACCGCCACGACGGCCCAGAATATTACCAGGTCGGACGTATCTATCATTGAGGAGAATCCTCATCGGCATCCAGCGAGATGGCAATTGCGTTAGAGAGCCGGAGGCGCCTGGTCACTACTGCTTTATGACAAGGTCTGCAGCTACGAGTCTGAAGTAGTCCGGCATCTCCACCAAGGATCCATCCGTGGAGTCAACGGCTGCCAGAACGGCCTCCACTTTGGTTGGACCGGAGCTTGGCAGCGTAGTCGAGCATCTCATTTTGCCAAGATATTTGAACGAGCGGGTGGCCCGTATCGAAGTTCTTATTGACTTGAATTTTGTGCTGATATCGAAATAGCTGATGTCGAAGGGGTTACAGGAAACGCGCTTCACCAATTCGCCGCCTTGGTACAGCGCAATCGAGTACGCGAGGCTGAATTCCGCGTCTGCCATAATGGACCCTGCCAGGCTTATATCCTCGCCCAGAGTAAGGTCGAGGTCTGTCCAAAAATCCACTGGCTTTGCGGAATCAAGAGTTAGCACCGTCTGGGCCGAGCCGACGTCCACGAATGTGATCCGAGCCAGCTCTGTGCTGCAGCCAAGTAGCGCAATTGCGGCCAATGTTGAGAAGACCAGAGCCAGGACGAGACCTTTCATTTCTGATTCCTTCTCGGCTGTCGTGTCCGGAATAAACTCGTATACTCGTGACCTGGTCGCCGGTTAGATATGCATGGAAGTTAATACTGAAAAGAAGAAGCGTGTCAAGTACGACCTAAAATCTTGCCAGTTTAAAGAAGTTTCACCTCTGAACTCTCAATTTGAAAAGTGGTTCGGCCAGGTGTAGGGAATTTCGCGGTAGGCAGCCCGGCCCGAGTGAACCATACTTATTGCTTTCTTCAGGGAGCGCCTCGATAGGCGGTTTACAACAATGCCGTTGACAGGCTACCATCGTCCGCAATAGCTTCTGGTCAAACTGAAATGAGGGACGACGATTGAGTCTTGGAAAGTGGCTGTTCGCCGCGTGGTACGATCTGCTGAACGCCGGAGTCGAGGGCCGCGTGGCACCGTACCGCACGGAAACGGCGGGCAGGACGTGGGGCGACGTCCTCGAAATCGGCGGCGGGACGGGCGCCAATCTACCCTACTATCCCGCCGACGTTATACTGACCTTCATCGAGCCGGACCCTCACATGGTGAAGAGGCTGAGACGGACAATCTCCAGGCACGGCAGGGATGCCGAGATCGTGCCGCAGCCGGCCGAGAACCTGCCCTTTCCCGACGAGAGCTTCGATTGCGTCGTAACGACGCTGGTCCTGTGCATGGTGGACGACCACGACCGAGTCGTCAGCGAGGCGCGCCGCGTGCTCAGGCCCGGAGGCGCATTCTATTTCTACGAGCACGTGGTCTCTCCCAGGCGACGAGGCCGCTGGTGGCAGAACAAGCTAAATCCGCTCTGGAAATTCGCGACGACCGGATGTAACCTCAACCGCGACCTCACGGCCGGCATCAGGAGCGCCGGCTTCGATTCGGTCGAGATACGTTCCTTCGACCTCTCGGTGGGCCTTCCGGTGACGATACCGAACATCGTCGGCGTCGCGAGGGTTTCAAATTTCTCGGTCGCGAGGTAGGGATAACACCATAACGTGGAAGAGCAAGAGCCGAAATACCATGACGCGACGGGAGCGCCAATATATCGCGAACCCGATTCTATAGCCGTGGGCACCAACGGCATCGTATTCAACGAGCAAGGCCAGGTGCTGCTGCAAAGGCGCGCGGACGTCGGGTTCTGGGAGCTGCCCGGCGGCAAGGTCGACCCCGGAGAGACGGTCGAGCAGGGGGCCGTCCGAGAGGTCTTCGAGGAGACGAACCTTCGCGTCGAGATAGTCCGATTCGTAGGTGTGTACTCGGACCCAGCCTACTGCATCTTTAGATACCCCGACGGCAGCCTGGTCCATTACGTCACATTGCTCTTCGAGTGTAGACGCCTATCCGGCGAGTTACGCATCTCAGATGAGAGCACCGACATCGGCTACTTTCCAACGGACGACTTGCCTCGGGATACGCTGGTATCGCAGCTAGCCCTCATCCAGGACACGCTCGCCCGCAACGAAATTCCCTTCGTCAAGTGAGCACGTAAACAAGAGAGGGACCGCCATGGAATTCGAAGACGTCAGGCCATTTCTGGAGACTCACCACAGGGGCGTTATCGGCACCCGAAGGGCCAACGGCGCGACGCACAGCAGCATCGTCGTCTGCGGTGCGTACCGGGACCGGGCGGTGTTCGTCTCGGTGCGAGGCAGCTCCGCCAAGGTAAGAAACCTCAGGCGGGACCCGCACTGCACGGTGCTGGCCGTGACGGACGACTGGCGAAGCTACGCCGTCGTCGAGGGCACGGCGCAGCTCTTCGACGCACGCAACACCGACGCCGAAGAGCTCAGGGTAATGCTGCGGGAGGCGTATCGGGCCTGCGGCGATGCCGATCATCCAGACTGGGAGGAGTACGACGAGGCGATGGTCAGGCAGGACGCGGTCGTGGTCCTGGTGCGTCCGGAACGCGTGTACGGCCTCATTCGCTAGTTTCTTAGCCTTTGTGGATGGAGCCTCCGGCAGGCTGCAAGGACTGTTGAAATACTAGAAGAGGGCCTTGAGCCGCTCCGCGTCTATGTTGCCGCCGCTGAGGACGCAGACTACGTTGGCTCCCGCGGGCACGTTGACCTTGCCGGACAGCAGCGCCGCCAGCGTGGAGGCCGCCGCGGGCTCCGCAAGCACCTTGCACCGCTCCAGTATCAGCTTCATGGCCTCGACTATCTCGTCGTCGGTAACCAGCACCACATCGTCCACGAACTCCTGGACGTGGGCCAGATTGTGCTCCCCGACGAAGGGCGCCGCCAGGCCGTCGGCGATCGTGTTCAGGCTGTCCAGGTGGACCGGCCTGTTCTCCCGCAGGCTCTCGGTCATTCCCGGCGCACCCACCGGCTCGACGCCGATGACCTTCGCCTCCGGTCTGGTGAGCTTCACCGCCGCCGCCACACCTGAGATCAGCCCGCCGCCGCCAATTCCGGCGACGACCATGTCCACGTCGGCAACGTCCTCCAGGATTTCCATGCCCAGCGTGCCGGTGCCCGCAATCGTCATGGGGTGGTCGAAGGGGTGTACGAGTGTCAGGTCGCGTTCCTTCTGAATTCGGAGCGCCGTCTCGAGCAGGTCGTCTTCGGTCTGCACGACCTCGCCGCCGTAGCCCTTCGTGGCCTCCAGCTTGCTCTTGACCGCGTTGGCCGGCATGACGATGACCGAGGGAATGCCCAGGGTGCCGGCAATGTAGCTCAGGGCCTGGGCATGGTTGCCCGCGGACAGCGAGATGACGCCCCGCGCCTTCTCCTCGTCGCTGAGGTGGTGCATGTTGTTGAGGACGCCCCTCGGTTTGAAGGAGCCGGTCCTCTGCACCATCTCCAGCTTGAAGAAGAGGTTCGCGCCAATGCGGTCTCCAAGATACGTGGACCGCATGACGGGCGTGCGGTGAAGCTTCCCTAAAATCACCTCTTGCGCGGCCCTTATTTCGTCCAGTCCTATAGTTTTCATCGTCGCAGTCTAGACCTACCCCAGTGTGGTATCCTTCGCCTCATCTTACATCCGCGGCCCGCAGGAGGAAACACATGGCAGACGTTCAACGAGAGACCGTCAATCCCGCCGGCGCTCCAAGACCGATAGCCCCTTACTCGCTGGCGGTGAGGGTAAAATGCGACGAGCTGGCGTTCATCGCCGGGCAGGTGGCGGTCGATGCGGAGGGCAACCTCGTCGGCGAAGGCGATGTCGGCGCTCAGACCCGGCAGGTCTTTTCGAACCTGGAAGCGATCTTGAAAGGCCTGGGCGGGGGCTTCAGCAGCGTGCTGGAGCTCACGATCTACCTCGTTGGCCGGGAGTCGGTGCAGCCATACATCGAAGCACGCGGCGCCATCTTCGACGAGATCTTTCCGAAGAAGGACTTTCCAACGTCGACGCTGCTCGTGATTAGCGGCCTGGCGAGGGAAGAGTTCCTGGTCGAGATAAAGGCGATCGCGGCCTTGTGATAACGGCGAATGCTCCAATTAACTGGACTTTGTACAAAGATGTTTCCTAAATTTGAGGGCGTTCGAACGGGTTTATTTTGGTGCCTTCGCTCTGCCGTACGAACACCTATCTCATCGTTCGAGGACTTTTTGCACATCACCCTGCAGACTCGACGTGTAATAAGTCCCCCGATTGTTGACCATCAGCTATACGCATTCGTTTTGAGGCGCAATTGTATTGTACGAAGTCGAGCTTAGATGGCCCCGTCATTCCGGCGAAAGCCGGAATCCAGCCGGAGTATCCTTTCATACAGGTCCCGTCAACACCACTTACCTTTCTCGATCATCTCGACTTTCCACGCTCGCCTCCATCCTTTGGTCGTCTTCTCCCGTGCCAAGAGTCGACTTCACCAACCCTCTGGGTTCCGGCTTTCGCCGGAATAGCCTGCCCCGGACGCGATCCGGGGACGGGGGCTTGGCGGCAAGCTATTTCGACTCAGTGGCTTTGAGTCGCCCAAACCTAGATTCCCGGCCTCTCAAATAAAAACGGCGAGCCGGGGGACCGGCTGCTAGTAGGGCGTGACCCAGGTCTCGGACCATGCCAGGCACGCCGTGCTGCTCCGCCTGTCGCCGCGCATCTCCGGAAACGGCCTGCCCTTTGCGGCCATGCCGTTCATCGTTAGCTGGGCTCTCTTCGCCGGCAGGAAGCAGCTATAGACGCCGTGAGGCCGACCCTCTACGGCGCCCGGCTCGACCCGCAGCATGTACGGCTCCTCGAAATCGTACCAGGTGAGCACGACCGTGTCCTCCTCCGATTCGACGGTCTCGGTCCAGAAGGTGTTGTGGTCTCCGGACTTCGAGAAGATCGCGTCGATAACGGGCATGTCCTGGTCGCTGAAATCAGGAAAAAGAAAAGACTCGATCTGGTCCTGAAGCCATCTGGTCATGGCGATATTGTCGGTGTAGATCCTTACCTGGTCATTGGTGACGTCGCCCTTGATAAACAGCACGTGGCCTGGGCCGCCGGGGGACAGCAGCACTCGCCAATGGCTGGTGCGCGTCAGCTGGGGACCGCCCTCTTCCAGCTGGAGCCGGATGAACGAGTTCTCCCCTGTCATGAGCACTTTGTTTGGATCGGTGGGACTAACCATGAGCGACCTCCGTCTGAGACTTGGCATAGGGGTACATGTTAGCAGCCTTGTCTCGCTTAGGCTACGGGCCGCGTGGGAAGACAGAGGTCTATGAGGGTTCGGCCGTGCGGCGCCTACGCGGAGGCGGCTTACGCGTCGTCCGGCTGGTCGTCAGGCAGGCGGCAGCCGCCCAGGATCTTCCCTCGGTTTCTCGCGATCAGTCGATACACGGCCGAGCCGATCTTGGCGACTCCAGGCACCCACAGGGCCGGTGCGAAGGGGAGCAGCGGCGGGAGCAACACGCAGAGCGCCCTGAAGGCATGGAATCCCTCGTGAAAGCGCCCATTGCCGCCTTCCAGATAGACGCTCCTTTGCAGGTCTCTCCACGCCAGTCCGGCGGGAGGCTCTCGGAGCGTCTGGTAGGCTACCCATCGCACCCGTTTACGCAGGTCCATCCTGGACAAGACGGAGACTGTCTTAACGCAGAGGTCGCACTCTCCGTCGTAGTAGAGGCTGAATTTTGCGTACTTTGTGGAATCCATGGACACGTGAATCCTAGTTGCCGAGCTGTTCGGGCCATTTACCCGAATGCTTCGCACTTCGTGCAATCTACGGGCACGCGAATCAGGGTCGCGCGGGTTGCTCAGGCCATTGAATAGAGTCTACACCTTGATGTATATTCCACCCTGGACGAATCCCGACTTAATTCAACCTCGTGTAAGCTAAAGACCAACTTTGATTCACCCAGGAACAACATGGCCGACTTCGCCCAGATATCCGTATCAGAGGACCAGCTCAAGATCGATCCCGGATCGGACGCGAGCACGACGATCTCCATTCGAAACTCGGGAAGCGTCGTAGACGTTTTCACGGTCGAGATTGCCGGGCTGGACGAGAGCTGGGTAGACCTTTCGGTAAGCAGCGTTTCGCTATTCCCCGGCGACCAGTCCACCAGCGAGCTCAAGATTACGGTCCCCCGGGACGGCACCGCGCTGGCGCGGAAGTATCCATTCACGGTCAAGGTCGCGTCTCGCAAAGACCCTTCGCAGACAGTGGACGTTGAGTGCGCGCTGGAAGTCGGCGCATACTACGAGTTCAATGCGAATATCGACCCTCTGCAGGCCAGGGGAGGCAGCCACGGCTACTCGGTCCTGCTGTCGAACACGGGCAACGCTGAGCTTTCCGTGACCCTGGAGGGCAGCGACCCTCAGGGGAACAGTAGCTTCACGTACTCCCAGCGTACCGCCAGAATAGCCCCAGGCAATACTCAGACCGTTACGGTGACGGTGGTGGCGATCAATCGTCCCCTGAGAGGGCGGCCGCGCACGACCGGATTCTCCATTCAGGCTTCTCCGGCGCAGGGTACGGCGACGCCGGTGACGTTGACGGGAAGGCTAGAAGTGCCGCCACGCCTGCCGAGGTGGGCCATTCCCGCCGGCATCGGGGCTTTCATGGGAATTGCGGCCTTGATCGCGATAGTGGTCGTCTTGACTCGCGGAGGGGACGAACCCACGCCGCCGGTGCAGGTAGCCGCGCCGTCTCAAGGGCAGCCGACGGCCAACCCCATCCCTCCCGCGCCTTCGGGCCCAATAACGCTTACCGTCGCACAGCCCCTTGCCGGTAATTTTGAGCTGGCGCCGGACCAGGAACGAGACTTCGAGATAGTGGTAAAGGAACCCGGCTTTGTCCTCATTCAGCTCGGATGGGATGTCACGGGCAACGGGCTCCTTGTGAAGCTGGAAGTCGCCGAAGATGATCCCGCATTGCTAAAGGAGCTGGAGAACGCAGGTGCGCCTCTAGTGCTCCTGGATGAAGAGCTTACGGAGCCCACGGGAGAATACCGTGTTGCCGTAGGCGATGCCTACATAGACTTGAAGCTTCGCGTGGTACTGCGCAACGATACCCCCGACCCGACCAACGGCAGCGTCTCCGTGTTCTTCCAGCGCATGCCGCCGGCCACCGCAACCGCGACGAAGACGAATACGCCGACGCCCACAACGACGGCCACGCCTACACTGACCGCAACAGCGACTCCGTCGCCTACGGCCACCAACACGCCTAAGCCGACCAATACGCCGCGGGTAATCAAAATAACACCAATAATCAGGCTGAGTCCAATACTCAAATTTACGCCGATAATAGACGGGGGGCCCGTGATCCTTCCAGCGCTCATCCCTCCAAATACGCCGGCTCCGACGTCAACCAATACCCCCGCGCCTACGCCGACAAATACCCCCACGCCCACGGCCACCAACACGCCGCTAGCGATCAGTCCGACGCCTACCAACCT